>NHHT02000005.1 GCA_002170875.2 Pelagibacteraceae bacterium TMED170
ATAATATAAAAAAAAAGAGTATGTTTTGGAGAGGTGGCCGAGTGGTTGAAGGCGCACGCTTGGAAAGCGTGTAAACGGGAAACCGTTTCGAGGGTTCGAATCCCTCTCTCTCCGCCATTCTCAAAAGACTCAATATGCACACCATAGGAGACCATTTATCAAAAAATATTGGTCATTATGAGTCTAGAAGATACTTTTTAAGTGTTAGGTGACTAAGTTAATGATAAAATAGGCTACTCAAAACAAATTTGATTCGTTTTGATAATAGTTAAAAAAAAAAGGGGGTAAACATGAAAGCGATCGCAGGATTAACTTCAATGTTTGACAGTCTAACGAAAGTAGTGATTTCACTACTTGCATTAGGTATAGCAGTAAGCTTACTAGGTGGAAATGTTCCATTTGTGGGTGAAATTGCAAGCAATATAATTGGTTTAGTACAAAGTTTAGGAGATGCTGGAATAGTTGGTTTAATAGCAGCTATAGTTATCTTAAACCTTTTTAAATAAGTAAAAATTAGAGGCTACTTCCCTCGACTTAGCTTATAAAATAACTACCCTAAATTTATAGTTTAGGGTAGTTCATATGAAAGGAAATTTAATAATTATGTCAAATTGGCTTGAAATAGTTACTAAGTATTTAAATAAATTTTTAGAAGTTGGAGTTTTACTCTTAGCAGTTTCAGTTATTGCAGAATTAGTTTTTGGTCCAGATGTTGCTTTTTTTGGAACACAAGTTACAAAAAATTTAATTAACTTACTTAATGCTCTTGGTGAACAAGGAACTGCAGCTCTAATTATTGTGTTTGCTGTAATTTTTGCTTACAGAAAACTATTAAAATAATTAGAAATCATAACTGAAGCACACGCTTGGAAAGCGTGTATACGAACAATCGTATCAAGGGTTCGAATCCCTTTATCTCCGTCATTCTAAAAAATACCAAAAATTATTTTTGATCTCCCATATTTTTTAATTAAAATAATTTTCATCATACCATCCAATTCATTAAAATTATTCGATTCTCTATGTATTATTACAACATGCTTTTCATTAAAAATTTTCATCTTTTTTATCAATGCTAAGTTCTTCAAATAATCATTGTCCGCATAAGGAGGATCTAAAAATATTATGTCAAATTTTTTATTTTCGTCGAACTTTTCAATTTTTATTTTTTCAGGTATCAAAAAAATATTTTTATTGAAAGAAAAATGTTCTAAGTTTTTTTTTAAAGTAGTTAATGTATTTCTGTTATTCTCAACAAAAGTTACACTCTTAGCTTCTCTCGAGATACATTCAATACCAAAGGAGCCAATTCCAGAATATAAATCTAAAACATTTGATTTTTCTATTTTTATACCTAGTAATTTTGAATGATCGATAACATTAAAGATACCTTCTTTTACCATATCCCTGAGAGGTCGAGTAGCAGAAGACTTTAAAAAAAGAAGTTTTTTGCCTTTAAAATTACCACCTATAATTCTCATATTTTTTTAAATTACTCGCCAACCAATGTCTTTTCGATAAAATCCATGTTTCCAATTTATTTTTTTTATAATCTTAAAAATATTTTTTCTAATTTTAATAAAACTATTACCCATAGATGTAATATTGAGTACTCTTCCACCAGTAGCTATAATTTTTTTATTTTTTAAACTTGTACCAGCATGAAATATAATTGAGTTTTTATTTAGCATCAATTTTTTTAGATTTTTAATAACTTTATTTTTTTTATATTTATTCGGGTAACCTTTCGAACAAAGAACTATTGTCATACATTTATTTTTTTTCCATTTGATTTTCAATTTTTTTAATTTATTTTCTACACAAGATAAAATTATGTCTATTATATCTGTCTCAAGCCTTGGGATGATTACTTGGCACTCTGGATCTCCCATTCTAATATTATATTCAATCAAGTAAGGTTCATTATTTTTAATCATTAAACCAGTATATAAAAATCCTTTAAAAGGTTTACCTTTTCTTTTTAAGGCTAACAAAGTTGGTTTTATTATTTTATTTTTAATTTTTTCTTCTAATTTGTTGTTAATTATTAAGGCAGGAGAATATGCGCCCATCCCTCCTGTATTTGGACCAGTTTCATTTTCTCCTACGCGTTTATGATCTTGGGCTGATCCAATAAAAGAAAAAGTTTTGTTATCCACTACTGAGAAATAACTTGCTTCTTCTCCAGATAAAAACTCTTCAATAATTAATTTTTTTGAACTTTTAAATTTACCAAGAAATATCTCATTACTAATTTTTAAAACTTCTTTTTGTGAATAACATATCGTTACCCCTTTACCAGCAGCTAAACCGTCTGCTTTAACAACAACAGGTAATTTACTTTTTGATAAAAATTTTAAAACGTCTATTTTTTTTTTACAAATTTGAAAATTTGCTGTTGGTATATTATTTTTCTTACAAATGGATTTCATGAAAGCTTTTGAACCCTCGAGTTGAGCTGCATATTTGTTAGGCCCGAAAACTTTGATTTTGTGCTTTTCTAAAAAATCAACAATACCATCAACTAGAGGCTGTTCTGGACCGATTATAACTAAATCAATTTTTTTTAATTTAATAGTTCTCAAAAGCAAACCAAAGTTTAAATAATCTATCTGTAAATTAGTTGCTATTTTTGAAGTCCCTGCATTTCCTGGAATGCAAAAAACCTTACTAACCTTTGGTGACTTTAAAATTTTAAAGCAAAGAGCATGTTCTCTGCCCCCACTACCTATCAAAGCAATATTCATATGAAAAATTATGTTATATATAATATTTTAAAAATGAACAAAACGAAAGCTAAAATAAAATTCAAAGCTAATTCTTTTGATATAATCGAAGATGGAGATCATGTTGTATGCGCAGTATCCAAAAAAAAAATTCCTTTAGAAAATCTAAATTATTGGAATGTGGAACTACAAGAAGCCTATTACTCACCCATTGAAGCAAAAATTAGATTTGAAGAAAAAAAAAATAATTAATTATTTCCATCTATTATGTGTCCAAATCCATTGATCAGGATTATTTAAAACCATTTTTTCTAAAAGCTTATTTAATTGTAAAGAAATTTCTAATTTATTTTTTTCTACATCATTCTCTTTTGTTACGTTTATTGGACTCAGAATTTCCATTTCAAACACATCATTTGAATCTCTTTTAATAGATACTGGAACAATGTTGCAATCATATTTTAAAGCTAACTGCGCTGGCAGTGTAGTTGTAGAAGCATTCTTATTAAAAAAGGGAATTTTTTTCCCCTCACTCAATCTTTGATCAATCATTAAGGCTATACTAGTTCCTTCTTTTAAAAATGATAAAATTTTTCTAGTCCCTATAATTCCTTTTCTAATTTGATTGGGACAAATATATCTTTTTCTTAAATATTCCATAAAAGGATTTAAAAAAAAATTATTTAAGGGTCTATATAAAGTAGCTAGATCAATACCAAATTTTGTAAGTTCCATAGACATTAGTTCAAAGTTTGCAAAATGACCAGAAATGAAAATAACTGGTTTTCCGTTTTTTTTAATTTCATCTAAAATATTTTTTCCTTTTAGATTTATATGACTATTGTTAGATCTAAAGCGACTAAGATAAAGATATTCTACAAAAACCTTACCGTAATTTGACCACATATTGGTAATTAAACTTTTTACTTTATCGTCTTCCTGCTCTCCAAAAACTTGTTTGAGATTATTATTGACTATATCTTTTGGTTTAATCAATGGACCTATTTTATTAAATAGATAAGAAAAAACAGTTCGACTTACTTTTAGACCAATTAAAAAAATGATAAAAAACGAGATATATATAATTAAGGCTTCAAAAAAATATTTTATAATTTTCATGGTAAGTATTTTTTTAAATGATTTGTAAAATTTTTTTCGTCATACAATTTTAATTTTATAGCTAGATAATTTATGTTTTTAAATTTTAACTTCTTAAATCTAAAAAAATCTTTTTCAGTTGTAATTAATTTTAAATTATTCTTTTTAGCTTCAGAAACTAAATTATCAAGATCTTTTTTAGAAAACTGGTAATGATCAGGAAAAGATATTTTCTTTTTTACTTTAATCTTATGTTTATATAATAAACTAAAAAAGTTATCAGGATTTCCAATACCAGCAAAAGCTAAAAAATTTTTATTTTTAAATTTAGTAATATTTATTGGTTCATATTTAAAATAAAAAAAAGCAATATTTTTGTTAATTTTTTTTATTTTACTTTCGAAATTTTTATTTTTTTTGCCATTAAATAAAATGATTTGGCATTTTTCTATTGAACTTAAAGATTGTCTCAATGGCCCGGATGGTATTGTATAACCATTTCCTATTAGTTGTTTCTCATTGAAACAGAGTATATTTAAATTTTTTTTGATAGAATAATCTTGAAAGCCATCATCTAAAATAATGGTATCAAAATTTTTATTTATTCCATATAAAATAGCTTTTTTTCTTGATCTATTTGTAATTATATTTTTGGTTTTATTCTCAATAAGATTTATCTCATCTAGATGGTCTTTGTAAAATTTTCTTATAATTACTGGCTTTCTTTTTAATCGTGAAATTATTTCAAATATTTTTATTGATAGGGGAGTTTTTCCGGTACCTCCTATATATATATTTCCTACACATATTATTGGTAAATCAAATTTAGTTTTAGTTGTTATTGTAATTTTTAATAAAAACAATAATTTAACAATAAATGACAGAGGCAAAAGTAATAAAGAAAAAGTGGTAAGGTGATCTTTAGCCCAAAATTTAGGTTTAAATAATTTCATTAAAATAATAATTTGTTTAGTTCTTTGGAAAAATTTTGAAAGATTTCATTTCCATATAGGTTGATTTTTTCAATTTTTTTTAAATCTAATTTTTTTGGAGTTTTTAGATCGTTAATAATTTTTGTGGACAATTCCATTTCTGTTTTAATCTCCTCTGATATACAGTTATTATTTAAATATTTATATACCTCTAAAAAATTATAAACATAAGGACCATGGTAAATTTTACATCCTTGCTTAGCTGCTTCTATTGGATTTTGACCTGCAACTAATTGTAATCTTTTTAATAAAGATTTTCCAATAAACACAGATTTGGAATAATTATAATATTTTGAAAGTTCTCCAATTGAACTTATCAATAAAATGTCTGTATCTTTTTTAATTTTTTCTTCTTTATGAAGAATTTGAATTTTAAGTTCTTTTTTTTGAAATTCTAAAAAAATACTTTTTACTCTATTTATGTGTCGGGGAATAATAATCGTCAAAATATTTGGGTAATTTTTTTTAATTTCATTGTGAACACCAATTAAAAATTGTTCTTCACCTGGATGAGTGCTAACAGCGCACCAAACACTTCTTTTATCCAAATCTTGAATTATTGAATTACTAAGAATAATTTCTTTTTTTTCATTAGAAAAATATTTCAAATTTCCAAAATATTTAATATTATTAGCCTTTAGCTGCTTTAAATTATTAAAAGATTCTTTACTACAAGCTAAACAAATATCAAATGAAGAAAAAATTTTTTCAGCAAACTTTTTCAATAACAGCCACCTTTTTAAAGTTTTGTTTGTTATTCTTCCATTAACTAAAACTAAAGGTATTTTTCTTTTTTTTATCTCATATATAAAATTTGGCCAAATCTCTGAGTCAACAAATCCTACAAATTTAGGCTTCCAATTTTCTAAAAATTTTTTAATTAAATGATTTACATCTAATGGCAAGTATTGATGATAAATATTTTTATTATTTAAAAATTTTTTTTCAATTATTTTGCCGGAACTCAAAGTAACTGATGTAATTAAAATTTTAAGTGAATTATCTTTTTTTATTAAGTATTCTATTAATGGAATAATACTCATTATCTCTCCAATGCTAGCTCCATGAAACCATATTGTTTGATCATCTGGTAATTGATTTAATTTTATTGAAATTTTTTCTTTATACCTACTTACGTCTTCTTTACCTAAGAGCTTTCTTATATAAATAATCAATACGAAAATTGGAAAAAAAGTTGTTGTTAAGATACGATATAAAAAAAACATTAAGTTCTACTTTAATTGTTTCTGGTAAAGAGATTTGTATTCATTACATTTATTTATTAACTCTTCATGCTTACCAAAGTCAATTACTGTTCCATTTTTAAAAACATAAATCCGATCCGCATTGTGAATAGTCGACAGCCTATGAGCTATAACTAAAGTTGTTTTATTTTTAGTTAAATTCATAATAGCATTTTGGACTATTTCTTCAGACTCTGCATCTAAAGACGAAGTGGCTTCATCTAAAAGAATAATAGGAGATTTCTTTAATATCGCCCGAGCAATTGATATTCTTTGTTTTTGGCCACCGGACAATTTAATGCCATTTTCACCTATATTAGTATCATATTTTTGTGGCAATTTTTCTATAAATTTATCTGCAGCAGCAAACTCACAAGCTTTAATTATTTCTTCTTCACTAGCATTAGATTTAGCGTACGCAATATTTGCTTTAACAGTATCATCAAATAAAATTACGTCTTGACTTACTAAAGATAAATTTTCTCTTAGTGAGGCTAATTTTATTTTTTGGATATTTTGGTTATCTATAAAGATATTACCAATTTGTGGATCATAAAATCTAGGTAATAAATTTATTATTGTGCTTTTTCCTGCCCCGCTATGACCTACGAGAGCAGTCATACCTCCACCTGTTATATCTAAATTTACATCTTGTACTGCACTATCGTTTGATACTGAATATTTAAAACCTACATTTTTAAATTTAATATCTGATTTTTTAATTATTAAATCAGGAAAATTTTCATTATTTCGCACTGTTATTGGTTTATCAATTACTTCAAAAATTCTTTTAGCTGCAGCAGTTCCTTGATAGGCAACCATATTAATTGTTGCTAATGACCTTATAGGTTGCCAGGCAAGCATCATCGCAGCTAAAAAAGAAAAAAAATTGTTTATTCCTAGTTCACCCGAAGAAATTAAAACACCGGAATAGAAAATAAATCCTGCTAATAATAGTCCAGTAAGCACCTCCATTATTGGTGTTGCTCTTATCATTACTTCAGCAATTTTTATATTTTTTAAAACCAACTCGTGAACTATATTTTTTGCATTTTTTCTTTCATCATCTTCCTTTTGATAAATTCTAATCATCTTTGATCCTTTTAAAACTTCAAGAAAAAAAGTATTCAATCTACCTGAAATTACACTTGCATCTGTGGTGGCTTTTCCAATTCTTTTTCCAAGAGTTTTTGCAATAAGAGCAGATAATGGCATCATTATTAAAGCAAATAGTGAAAGCCTCCAATTTTGATAAAACATTACTGACATAAGAGCAATTAAAGAAAAAGTATCTTTCATTATATTAAGAACTCCAGTACTAACTAATTGTTGAACTTGGCCACAATCAAACATCACATTTGAAATATATTTTCCTGAATGTCTGTTATCTAATGTTTGAATATCTGAAATTAATAGATTTTTAGCTATTTGTTCTTGAAGTTCCCCACTAATATTTTGGCCAACATTTATTATATTTACTCGAGCAAAATATAGAGAAAGGCCTTTTGCCGCAAAAGTAAATACGATTAATATAGGTATTAACCATGTCATTGTTCTATCTTTATCAATGAATATTTTTTTTACGGCTGGATCTAGAAGCCATGCCGTAGCTGCAGTTGTTCCAGCAACCACAACAGATAATATTAAAGCTAATAATATTCTTTTTATTCTTTTTTTAACGTAATCTTTATAAAGTCTCTTTAGAATTAAAATTAGTTCTTCTTTTTTCATAATAATTAAAAATTAACAGATAAGCTTATAATGCTTAAAAATAAAATCATCCCAGATAAATTATTAATCCTGAAAGCAAATAAACATTTCTTAGGATCTTTCTTATTAAAAATAAAAATTTGATATATTAAAGTTAAAATAAATAAAAAAAGTAAAATAATGAAAGGGCTTGAATTCATTTTAGTATAAAATAAGAAAATTATTAGAGTTGAACTTATTAAATAACATAAACTTACAAATTGTTTTATACTAGATTTAAATTTAATAGCTGTTGACTTATTACCAATAATTTCATCATCAACTATATCCTGTGTACCATAAATCGTGTCATATCCTAATGTCCAAAATATGGCTGCTAAATAGAGTATGATTATTTCAATAGATATAGTGTTCATTATTGAAGACCAAGCCATAATAATTCCCCAGTTAAAAGTCAAACCTAAGAATAATTGGGGCCAGTAGGTTACTCGTTTCATAAAAGGGTAAGAAAATGCAAGGAGCATAGAGGACAATCCCAATATTATAGTAAGATAATTAAATTGAATTAAAATTAACAACGAAATGAGTGAGAGAAAGAAAATATAAAAAAAAGATTTTTTAATAGTAATTTTTCCAGAAGGAATAGGTCTATTTTTTGTTCTTTTAACTAGCTTATCAATATTTCTATCAACTATATCATTAAAAATACAACCAACACTTCTCATTAATATTGATCCCAAAAAAAATAATATTAGATAGTATATAAATTGTTCTTTGTTTTGACTAAAACTATATGCATAGGCTAATCCCCAGCTGCATGGCCAAAATAGCAACATAAATCCAACAGGTTTATTAAGTCTTGTTAAGTCAATAAATATTTTTAAATGCTTCATGAAAATATGACTTGTAAATATCAAACACTATCTACATAATCAATTTGATTCGATATGGATATAGATTACACAGTAGCGGCTTTAATGTTTCCAGCTATACCTTTAATGATGACTATGTATAGTAATAGATTTCATACTTTAAGTGGGCTTATTAGAAAGCTTCATGATCAACTTACTTTTGATAAACGCACGCCACCTGAATGGGAAAATCAACTTCATGTTTTAAATAATAGAACCAATTTATTAAAATATACAATGGGATTTGCAGCATTTGGATTTCTATTTAATATGACAACTGTTTTGATGCTTTATTTAGGCAGTCTGCAAATAGCAAGATTAATTTTTGCTGGATGTTGTATTTGTATGATAATTTCAATTTTCTTATTTTTGCAAGAAATAAGACTTTCTAATCAAGCCCTCAAATACCATTTAAGTGATATGGACTCGATGAAAAAGGACCTGTAATTTATTTATTTTTTAAAATATTTTTTTTAAATAATGAAATTCCATTATTTATTTTATGTTTATAAGATTCTTTAAAAGTATTTAGCTGCCAACCTTTCATTCTTAAAGTTATTGTACTTAGATTTTCAAATTTCCATTTATCATTTGTATTTTCATCTTTCCATAATTTTTTTTCTTCATTGGTTCGTGCACAACCATAACAATAGCCCGTAACCGGATCTGTCTTGCAAATACTTATACAGGGGGAGATAATTTTATTATTCATTAGGGAATTAAAATAGCAGGACCAGTAAGTTTTCTTGCCTCTAAATCCTCATGAGCTTTTTTTGCATCTACTAGATTGTATTCTTTAGAAATCCTAATTTTAATTTTTCCAAATTTAACTTTTTCAAAAACTTCATCCGCACCCGCTTGAAGTTCCTTTCTATTGGTAAAGTATTGACCGATTGAAGGTCTAGTTAAATAGAGACCTTTTGGTTGAATATCTTTTGGAACGTTGACTGGGTCTAGTGGTCCCGATGCGTTTCCAAAACTTACCATCATTCCTCTTGTTTTAAGACAAGTCAAAGATCCTTTGAATGTATTTTTCCCAACCCCATCAAAAACTGCTGGCACCCCTTCATTGTTAGTAATCTCCATAACTTTTTTAGCGAAATCATCTTTTGTATAATTTATGACGTAAGCATAGCCATTTTTTTCTGCAATTTTAATTTTTTCATCTGAACCTACTGTTCCAATTACTTTTGCACCAATACTATTTGCCCACTGAGCAAATATTTGACCAACTCCCCCCGCAGCAGCATGAAACAAAATTGTTTCGCCTGCTTTAAGTTTATAAGTTTTACAAATTAAATAATTAGTCGTTAAACCTTTAGTCATTAAGGTAGCAGCTTGCTTATGTGAGATACCTTCGGGTATCTTTACAGCTATTGCAGCAGGAATAACCCTTTGTTGTGAATATGCACCAAGTGGTATTGAGGCATATGCTACGTTATCACCTATATTAAACTCCTTAATGCTAGATCCAATTTCTTCTACTTTGCCAGCAGCTTCTAAACCAATTCCACTCGGTAATTTAAGAGGGTACAATCCTGATCTATGATAAGTATCAATATAGTTTAATCCAATGGCGTGATTAGTAACTTTAATTTCATCCGGCCCTGGAGAACCTACATTAACATCTTGAAGTTCTAAAACCTCAGGTCCACCATTTTTTTTTATTATTATTGATTTAGGCATTTTTCAAGGAACGTACTTGAACTTTTAATATTTAGCAAATGTTCCGTTATTATAATCTTGAACAGCTTTTAAAATTTCTGCTTTAGTATTCATAACAAATGGACCACCTCTAGCTATGGGTTCCCCTATAGGTTTGCCAGCTATAAATAAAAATTCAGTTTTTTTACTAGCTTTTACAATTAGCTTATTTCCCATCTCCAATAAAATAAGATTTGAATTACCTGTTTTGGCATGATCTTTTTCACCAACTTTTATTTCACCTAATAACAAATAAATAAAACTATTATGACCCTCAGGTACCTCACAAATAAATTCCTTTCCTTCATTCAAAACTATATGAAAGTATATTGGTTCAACGTTATGATTTTTCTCTGGGCCTTCAGCTTTTTCGAATTTACCAGCAATAACCTTCACTACTTTTTCACTATCTTCATGAGTTCCGAGTTCATTACTTTTAATATAAATGTACTCAGGTTTATTCTTCTTTAACTTAGCTGGCATATTTACCCAAAGTTGAAATCCTAATAATTTTCCATCTGACATAGCCGGCATTTCAGAGTGAATAATTCCTCTGCCTGTCTTCATCCACTGAACATCACCAGATGACATTATTCCTTTAGCCCCAGTACTGTCTTGGTGCTCAAACTCACCTTTAAGCATGTAGGTTACAGTTTCAATTCCTCTGTGTGGGTGTGGGGGAAAACCAGCAATATAATCATCTTTATTTTCTGATCCAAACTCATCTAACATTAAAAAAGGATCAATATAATTTGCTTCTGGAGTTCCAATGCTTCTCTTTAATTTAACTCCAGCACCATCCGATGTTTCTATTGCTTGTACAATTTTTTTAACTTCAATTTTTTTCATATTCTTTTTTACTTAGCGTTATGTGACCCATCACACATAGGCTGGTCCTTAGTTTCTTTGCAAGTGCAGAAAAAAACTTTTTTAGATTGATCTGCTTTCCAAGTTAGTGGTCCAAACTCTGATCCTGTGTGTGAACCATCACAAAAAGGTTGCTTCGAACTTTTTCCGCAAGTACACCAATAATAAGATTTGCCTTCTATTACATCAACTCCAATAGGAGCATTTCCTGCTCTTTGTGGTTTTACCATTTAAATTTTCCTATTTTTTTAATTGCTTATATAATATCCAATAGCTGTTTCAAGTTGTTAATTTCACTCTTAGGTTTGTAATCAAGATTATCAAAAATGTTATTATTTCTATTCACCCAAATAGAGTTATAACCGTAGTTTCCTCCACCCGAGACATCCCAAGTATTTGCGCTTAAAAATACAACCTCTTCTTTTAGTATCTTATATTTTTTTATTGGCATGTCATAAACTTTTGAATCTGGTTTATAAACTTTAACTTCTTCTATTGAAAAAATATCATCAAATACATTTTTTAAATTATTGCTTTCAATTAACTCATTGAGAAGTTCAGGTGTCCCATTTGAAAGAATGCCAATTTTATAATTTTTTTCTTTTAGAGTTTTTAAAACTTCAGGAACCTCATTAAAAGGTGAGAGCACTTTATAAAGGTTCAATAATTCATTTTTCATTGAAGGATCGATCTCAAATGCTTTCATTGATTTATTCAAACTATCTTCAGTAATTTGCCAGAAGTCTTTATGTCTATTCATTAAACTTCTAAGCCAAGTATATTCTAGTTGAGTAGTTCTCCAATAATTAGCAAAGCTTTCCCATTTATTACCAATTTTATCTTTACATTTTTCAGCAGCCGAATTGACATCAAAAAGTGTGCCATACGCATCAAAAATTATTGCTTTAATATTTTTCATAACTTAAATTAACGTTAATGAGTAATATTAGATTATTCCACCCAGAAAGTATAACTGCAAATACCACAAGTTTATTATCTAAAGAACTTACTCATTATGTTGTTAATGTAATGAGGTTAAAAAGGGGTTCTAATTTAAATTTTTTTAATAAAGAAGGGGAGTGGGAAAGTAAAATAGTGCTTTTAGAAAAAGACAGAGTAGAGGTAAAATTTCTACATAAAGTGAAAGAATCTTCAAAATCATTAAGCTTTGAATTAGCCATTTGTTTAGTTAAAAAAAATCCCATGGAAATAATTTTACAAAAGGCTACTGAATTAGGAGTTAGTAAAATTACTCCAATAATATCTGAACGCACTGAAGTGAAAGAATTAAATTATGAAAGAGCTAATAAGATTGTAATAGAGGCAACTGAACAGTCAAATCAATTAAATCCTCCAGTTATAAATCAAGTAATTAAACTTAAAGATTTTATTGATAATTTTAAAAATGACACAAGGCTATTTTTTGCAAATGTAAATTCAAATTATAAAATTAATTCAGGAGACATAGATAAAAATAAGTCAATTTGTATATTAGTTGGACCTGAAGGTGATTTTTCTCCTAAAGAACAAGAGTTAATTTTAGCAATCCCCAATTTAATATCTTTTTCTTTATCTAAGAATATTTTAAAAACAGATACTGCTGTAATAAGCGCAATTTCCCTTGTTAATTTTGTTTATAATGATCATTAATTGTCGCATTAATTGAATTTGTTAAATCGCTTAAAACATATATAAAAATTAAAATGAATAAATTATCAAAGATTGGATACTTGTTATTATCAACTTTTTTTTCTAACTTAGCTTTTGCTGACCAACCCAAAGATTGGCAACTTGGCTTCCAAAAGGCAGCTTCTAAAGGAATGGAAGACATTGTTTGGTTTCATGACTATATGTTAGTTCCTATAATTACAGCTATTTCTGTTTTTGTTTTATTTTTGATATTATACGCTTGTATTAGATTTAGAGCATCCCGAAACCCTGTTGCTTCAACTACTAGTCACAATACATTGGTAGAAGTTTTATGGACATTAATACCTTGTTTAATATTAATTGTAATGGCTGTTCCTTCTTTTAAAGTTCTTTATTCACAAGATAAAATTCCAAAAGCAGATGTAACTATCAAAGCAGTTGGCTATCAATGGTATTGGGGGTATGAATATCCAGACGAAAATATAATTTTTGATTCTTATATGGTAGAAGATAAGGATTTAAAAAATAATCAGCCACGATTACTTACAGTAGATAATCAAGTTTATGTACCTGTTAATAAAGTTGTGAAAGTTATGATAACAGCCAACGATGTTTTGCACGCTTGGGCACTACCATCTTTTGGAGTTAAAAGAGATGCCGTCCCGGGTAGAATTAATGAAACATGGTTTAAAGCAGACAGAACTGGAACTTTTTACGGACAATGTTCTGAACTCTGTGGCATTAAGCATGCATTTATGCCTATTACTGTTAATGTAGTCACGGATGACGAATATAATTTGTGGCTAGAGGAGGCCAAACAAAAATTTGCTAAAGAAGATTTTGATAACAACATTAAAATAGTAAAAAAAATTAAGGAGTACAAATAATGTATAGCCAAGCAGCAGATGGTCATCATAATCCGACTGGTTGGAAAAGATGGGCTTACTCAACTAACCATAAAGATATCGGTACAATGTATCTTGTATTCGCTATTATTGCGGGAATAATAGGTTCAGTTTTTTCAGTTTTAATGCGAATGGAATTAATGCATCCAGGAGATGGAATTCTTGGTGGGAATTATCATTTATATAATGTTCTAGTTACAGGTCACGGATTAATAATGATCTTCTTTATGGTTATGCCTGCAATGATAGGAGGATTTGGTAATTGGTTCGTACCAATAATGATTGGTGCTCCCGACATGGCCTTTCCTAGGATGAATAATATTTCTTTTTGGTTGTTGCCTGTTGCATTTATTTTATTACTTGCATCAATATTTGTTGATGGTCCTCCGGGTCAAACTGGTGTTGGAGGAGGTTGGACCATTTATCCTCCCTTGTCATCTAAAACAGGACAACCAGGACCTGCAATGGATTTAGCAATTTTAAGTTTGCATATTGCTGGAGCTTCTTCAATTCTAGGAGCAATAAATTTTATTACTACAATTTTAAATATGAGAACTCCTGGTATGACATTGCATAAAATGCCTTTATTTTCTTGGTCAATTTTAGTTACTGCATTTTTACTTTTATTATCTTTACCAGTTTTAGCTGGGGCTATTACAATGTTATTAACTGATAGAAATTTTGGTACTTCTTTTTTTGAAGCTCAAACGGGGGGTGATCCAGTTTTATTTCAGCATCTATTTTGGTTTTTCGGACACCCTGAGGTTTATATTTTAATTCTTCCAGGATTTGGAATGATAAGTCACATAATTTCTACTTTTTCAAAAAAACCAATATTTGGATATTTAGGCATGGCCTATGCCATGGTGGCAATAGGAATTGTAGGATTTGTAGTTTGGGCGCATCATATGTATACGGTTGGTTTAGATACTGATACCAAGGCATATTTTCTAGCTGCGACTATGATTATTGCTGTTCCAACTGGGATTAAAGTTTTTTCTTGGATTGCTACAATGTGGGGTGGATCAATTAGTTTTCAGACTCCAATGCTTTGGGCAATAGGTTTTATTTTTTTATTTACACTTGGCGGCGTTACAGGGGTAGTTTTAGCAAATGCTGGAGTTGATACAGCCCTTCATGATACTTATTACGTAGTAGCGCACTTTCATTATGTACTTTCTTTAGGAGCTGTATTTGCAATTTTTGCAGGTTTTTATTATTGGTTTAGTAAAATGAGCGGATATGAATATTCTGAGTTTTTAGGAAAACTACACTTCTGGCTAACTTTTATTGGAGTGAACTTAATTTTTTTTCCTCAGCACTTTTTAGGTTTAGCAGGGATGCCTAGGAGATATGCTGATTATCCAGATGCTTTTGCGGGATGGAATTATATTTCTTCAATAGGCTCTTACATTTCAATAATTGGATTAGCTGTTTTTTTATTGAATCTTCTTTATGCATTTATAAAAAAAAGAAAAGCAGAACAAAATCCTTGGGGAGAGGGGGCTACAACATTAGAGTGGACTGTTTCATCACCACCACCATTCCATACTTTTGAAGAGCTACCTAAAGTAAAATAAATTGAATCAAGTAATTATAAAATCAAAAAATTCAAAATCCAATCTAGTTAATAGCTTACAATCATTTTTTAATCTTATGAAACCGAGAGTAATGTCTCTTGTTTTATTTACATGCATGGTTGGTTTATTAATTGCGCCAGTACAAGTTTCTTTTTTTGTATCAACTATATCATTATTAGCAGTAGCTATTGGATCAGGCGCTGCTGGAGCACTTAATATGTGGTACGAGTCAGATCTTGATGCTTTAATGAGCAGAACTTGCTTAAGGCCCATTCCAGCAGGACAAATCAAGAAAGAGCAAGCTTTATTTTTTGGTATAGCTTTATCGATTATTTCTATATTAATGTTATATTATTTTACAAACTTAATTTCAGCTATTCTTTTAGCCTCAACTATAAGTTTTTATTTTTTTATTTACACAATTTGGTTAAAAAGAAAAACATCACAAAATATTGTTATTGGTGGTGCAGCTGGAGCATTACCACCAGTAATTGGTTGGACCATAGCTACTGGCTCAATTTCTGTAGAACCAATAATATTATTTTTAATTATTTTTTTCTGGACCCCATCACATTTTTGGGCTTTAAGCCTTTACAAGTCAAAAGATTATAAAAAAGCAAAAATACCAATGTTGCCATTAACAGCTGGAGTGGAAAAAACAAAGTTAAATATTTTCGTTTATTCATTAATAATGCTTCCAATGGTTTACGGACCATATTTTTTTGGTTTTGGAAGTTTTGTTTATCTAATCCTGTCATTTACAATGACAATTTATTATATTTATCTTTGCTATAAGTTGTTAAAAATCAGTAATCTTAAAAAGTCTAATATTTTAGCTAGAAAAATATTTATTTATTCAATCTTTTATTTATTTTTTCTATTTGTAATAATCTTGATCGATAATATGATTACATTTGTAAAATGAATAAAAAAAGAAAAAATATTATCACTGCTATTGTTTTAGTGCTATTTATGATTTTTTTATTTATTTTAACTTTTTACAATATAGGAATTTATAATAGAGAAATTTAATGACTATCAATAAGAAAAAATTAACACCCATCGCTTTAATTTCAATTTTTTTTATTATGTTAAGTTTATCATTTGCAGCAGTTCCACTTTATGATTTGTTCTGTAGAGTCACTGGTTTTGGAGGAACTACTCAGGATGCGTCTAACAAGGAATTACCAAAAGTTATTGTTGATCAAGATTATAAAATGAGATTTGATACTAATACCAATGGTGCTCTTGACTGGAAATTTTACCCTGAAGTAAACACAGTCGACATAAAACCCGGTGAAGTTCACACTGTAAAATTTAAAGTTATAAATCAAAGTGCAAGTGTTTCATCTGGTTCAGCTTCTTTTAATGTCTCACCTGCACCATTTGGAATATATTTAAATAAAATAGGATGTTTTTGCTTTGAAAAACAAACACTTAAAGCAGGAGAGCAACAAGATTTTGTACTAACATTTTTCTTGGATCCAAAAGTTGTTGATGATAATAAAACTAAAGATATAACTGATGTGACATTATCGTTCACTTTCTTCTCATCGGATTACTATAAAATTAAGAAAATTTAAATTATGTCTTCCAAAGAAAAAAAACATGAATTTCATTTAGTAGACCCGAGCCCTTGGCCCATTTATACTTCTTTTGCTACTTTAGTTCTTGCTATCGGTGCAGTTTATTACTTCCACACTAAAACACTTTGGCTTTTGTTAATTGGAACTGCTTTACTTATTTATGGAGCATTTATGTGGTGGAGAGATGTAATAGAGGAAGCTGAACATCAAGGACATCATACACCAGTAGTACAAATTGGTCACCGTTATGGAATGACACTTTTCATCGCTTCGGAGGTTATGTTTTTTGTTGCTTGGTTTTGGGCATATTTTAACGCAAGTCTTTTTCCAACAGAAGCAATAGGTTCTTCTTGGCCTCCTCCAGACATAAAAACTTTTGATCCTTGGGATATTCCACTTATAAACACACTGATTCTATTACTATCTGGGACAACTGTTACTTGGGCACATCATGCCATGCTGGAAAATGATAGAAAAGGTTTAGTAAATGGTTTGATCGCAACTGTTTTTTTAGGTTTTATTTTTTCTTGTTTTCAAGCCTACGAATATCATCATGCAACATTTACAATTGATGGAAATATATATGGATCTACATTTTATATGGCTACTGGTTTTCATGGTTTCCACGTAATTGTTGGAACAATTTTTCTTGCAGTATGTTTATTAAGGTCCATGAAAGGACATTCTAATCCAGAGCATCATTTTGGTTTTGAAGCAGCAGCATGGTATTGGCATTTTGTCGATGTAGTATGGTTATTTTTGTTTGCAGCTGTTTACATATGGGGTAGTTGAGAATTAATTGAAAAAATCTTTATCATTCACAATATTTGTAATTTTTTTTATAACACTATTTTGTTCCCTGGGAACATGGCAACTTTATAGATTACAATGGAAACAAGCTTTAATAAGTGAAATTAAACAAGGATTAGATTCAACACCTGTAGAATATTCGAAATTAATAAGTCAAAATTATCAAAGAGTAGCTCTAAAAGGAAAGTATTTTTTTAAAGATCAAATATATCTTTACAGTTTAAATGAAAAAGGACAGCCTGGATTTGATGTAATTACTCCGTTTGAGACATTATCTGGTGAAAATGTTTTGATTAATAGAGGATGGATTAAAAAAGAATTAAAGAATACAAAAGAGATTAATTTAGTCAAAAATAATCTAGTCCTAGGTTTTTTGAAAAAAAATATAAAAAAAAATATCTTCAAACCTGATAATAGTATTGAAGAAAATATATGGTTTTCAATAAATATTGAAGATTTAAAAAAATCAACTGGTAAAGATTTTAATGATTTTATTGTATATTTGGAAAATATTGAAGTAAAAATACCTGCGCCAAAAAAAATATCTGTTGATGTGCCAAATAATCACCTCAAATATGCTATAACTTGGTATTCAATTTCAATATCTATTTTGTTTTATTTTTTATATTTTAGAAAGAAACAATGAACTATTTTAGTACAAGAGATAAAAGTTTAAAATTCAGTTTTAAAGATATATTTCTTAGAGGCTTGGCTCCTGATGGAGGTTTGTTTTTACCTTCAGATTTAAGAAAGTATAGTGAATTAGAAATTAAATCTTTAGGCAAGTTGTCTTATGTAGACCTGGCAACAGAAATAATTTTTAATTTCTGTAAAAATGATATTGAAAAAACAAAACTTAAATCTCTTATAGAAAAGTCTTACAAAAATTTTGATAGTAAAGAGGTTGTTAATATTAAAAAAGTAGGAAATATTAATCTTTTAGAACTTTATAATGGTCCAACATTAGCTTTTAAAGATATTGCAATGCAAGTTATAGGAAACATGTATGACGTATTTCAAGCTGCTGATGAAAAAAAAGTAAATGTGGTAGTAGCTACTTCAGGAGATACAGGCTCCGCTGCTATAGCAGCACTAAATCATAAAAAAAATATTAATTTATTCGTACTTCATCCCTATAATAAAATCTCTAATATTCAAAGAAAGATCATGACTACTATTGACTCAAATAATGTTTTTAACTTAGCCATTAAAGGGACTTTTGATGACTGTCAAAAGATTGTAAAAGAAATGTTTTCAGAAAACAAATTTAGAGAAAAGATTAATATGTCTGGCGTAAATTCTATTAACTGGGCTCGTATTGTTTGTCAGATAGTTTATTATTTTTATACGGTATTAAAATTTCATAATAAAAAATTAAATTTTTCAGTTCCTACAGGAAATTTTGGAGATATATATGCTGGATATATTGCAAAAAAAATGGGGTTGCCAATAGAAAAACTTATAGTTGCCACTAACGAAAACGATATTCTAAAGAGAGTTATTAATTCAGGTGAGTACAAACCAAGCTTTGTAAAACCATCTTTATCTCCTAGCATGGATATCCAAGTATCTAGCAATTTTGAAAGACTTCTATACGATATAGTCGATCAAGATGATAAAAAAGTAAGTACATTAATGGCGAAATTACAATCCAATGGCTCTTTTAAATTAGATAAAGAAGAGGTTAAAAAAATTAAAAAAGATTTTAGTGCTGAAAAAGTAAGCGATAAAGAGACTTTAGAAATTATAAAAAATTTTGAACATAAGTATAATTTTATTTTAGACCCACACACTGCAACAGCTGTGGTTGCGTCAAGTAGGATTAAAGATGACTCCGATAACATTATATTAGGAACTGCTCACCCATATAAGTTTTTAGAAACAATAAAAAAAGCTACAGGCAAAGAAGTTCAACCACCCAAACAATTGCCTAACATTTTAGATAAAAAAGAAAAATATGATATATTAGAAAACAAAGTTTTAAATGTTAAAAATTATATTTTAGAAAAAGTAGCATGAAAATAAAAATAGGTGAGAAATTACCATCAGCAAATTTTTTTATTTTAGACGATAATAATGTCGTACAAAAAATTAATTCTAGTTCTCTATTTAAAAATCAAAAAGCTATTTTAATTGGGGTTCCAGGAGCTTTTACAAAAGTTTGCTCTGCTGAACATTTACCTGGTTATGTTAATAATTTTGAAGAAGCAAAGAAAAAAGGAGTTACAAAAATTATATGTATTTCTGTAAACGATCCAAATGTAATGAAAGCTTGGGGGAAAAGTCAAAATGTAAAGGATAAAGTGTTTATGATTGCAGATCCTTTTTGTGAATTTACCAAAGTTATTGGAGCCGAAGTTGATAAATCCGAAAAGGGACTTGGTCTTAGATCTGTTAGATATACAATGTTAGTAGAAAATGAAATTGTAAAAACAATTAAAGAAGAAAAAGAAACTGGAATATGTGAAATTTCTGCAGCAGAAAATTTTATAAAAAATATTTAATTATTTATAGCTTTAGTAGCAAGTTCGTCTGCTAAATTATTATACTTATTATTAGAATGACCCTTAACCCATTTCCACGAAACTTTATTTTTTTTACACAGACTATTTAATTTTATCCAAAGATCTTTATTTTTAACTAATTTTTTATTTGAACTTCGCCAACCATTTTTTTCCCATTTTTTAATCCATTCAGTGATACCATTTTTTACATAAGTTGAATCCGTATAGATCGTGATTTCTGAGTTTGGTTTAATTTTCATTAAAGCCATTATTGGAGCCATTAACTCCATTCTATTATTTGTAGTACTTTTTTCTTTACCAGAAATTTTTTTTTGGTTCTTGTTTTTATCAAATATTACAGCTCCCCATCCCCCTGGCCCAGGGTTTCCCGAGCAAGCCCCATCAGTATAAATTATATATTTCATTAAAAAAAATAATCCTCAAAAGATCTAGAATTTTTATGAAATTCTAGTCTCTTTAAATATTCCAT
>NHHT02000010.1 GCA_002170875.2 Pelagibacteraceae bacterium TMED170
TAAGGTCATGTCTTAATAATTACAATAATTATTAAGACGCGGCTTGGATAATTTTTTTTGAATATTTTGAGTTTTTCTTAATTTCTTCAGAAATTAGAAAAGCTAATTCTAGTGCTTGATCAGCATTCAATCTGGGGTCGCAGTGAGTTCTATATCTGTTGGATAAATCATTTTCTGATATTTTTTGAGCTCCGCCAGTACATTCAGTCACATCTTGGCCTGTCATTTCAACATGCAATCCTCCCGCATAACTTCCTTCAGCTTGATGAACTGCAAAAACATTTTTTACTTCTTTTAAAACACTATCAAAAGGTCTCGTTTTCAATCCACTAGTTGCTTTTATGGTATTGCCATGCATTGGATCGCAAGACCAAACTACATTTAATCCTTCTTTTTTAACAGCTTTAATTAATTTTGGTAAAAACTCTTCAGCTTTATTTGCTCCAAATCTAGAAATTAAAGTAAGTCTTCCAGCTTCGTTATTGGGATTTAAAATATTAGAAAGTTTTATAAGTTCATCTGGTTTAAGTGAAGGACCACATTTAAGACCTATAGGATTTTTTATACCTCTGCAAAATTCAACATGCGCACCATCAGTTTGTCTAGTCCTATCTCCAATCCACACAAAGTGAGCTGACGTATCATGGTATTCTCCTGTTGTTGAGTCTATTCTTGTCATCGCTTCTTCAAATGGAAGTAATAGCGCTTCATGAGATGTATAAAAATTAACCGTTCTTAATCTTCTATTGTTGTCAGGATTAATCCCGCAAGCTTCCATAAAAGATAAGGCGTCACTAATTTTGTCTTCTATTTCTTTGTATTTACCTTTTGTTTTTTTNTTTATAAAACCTAAATTCCATAANTGAACTTGTCTTAAATCTGCAAATCCACCTTGAGAAAANGCTCTGATTAAATTTAATGTTGANGCGGATTGAGAATAAGCTCTGAATAATCTTTTTGCATCTGGAACTCTTGCTTTGTCTGAAAATTCCATGCCATTGATATTATCACCTAAGTAACTTGGCAATTCTTTGCCATCTTTTTTTTCAGTTGGCGAACTTCTAGGTTTAGAAAACTGACCCGCAATTCTTCCAACTTTAATCACTGGTAAAGAGGCTGAATGAGTTAGTACTAATGACATTTGAAGTATAGCTTTAAAAGTATCTCTAATATTATCTGGATTAAATTCTGCAAAACTTTCCGCGCAGTCTCCCCCTTGCAGCAAAAAAGCTTTACCCTTAACAACTTCTGCTAAGGATTCTTTTAAAGAACGCGTTTCNCCAGCAAAAACTAGTGGTGGATATTTCTTAATTTTATCTAATACTAAATCCAACTCTTTTTTATCCTGATATTCAGGTAAATGTTTTGCGGGATATTTTGTCCAGCTGTTTAAATTCCATTTTTTCATACGCAACCTGGAATATATATAGATTATAAAATGGTTTTTTAAAAGGGTTAATAAAAAAAAATTACTCCACTGTGACAGATTTTGCTAAATTTCTTGGTTTATCAATGTCACAGTTTTTTAATAATGCAACATGGTAAGCTAATAACTGAATTGGTATAGTTAATAAAATAGGAGCGAGTAAGGTATCCAAAGAAGGAACTCTAATACCAAATCTTATATTTTCATTAATTAGATCTTTTTTATGATCAGTGATAAATAAAATTTTTCCACCCCTTGCTATAACTTCTTGCATATTAGAAAGGGTTTTTTCAAAATATTTATCTTTAGGTGCTATTACAATTACAGGTAAACCTTCCTCGATCAAAGCTAATGGTCCATGTTTCATTTCTCCAGCTGGATACCCTTCTGCATGTAAATAAGAAAGTTCCTTTAATTTTAAGGCACCTTCTAATGCTATTGGGAACGACAATCCTCTTCCTAAAAACATGGATCCCTTTGCAGTAAGAAATTCTTTAGCCATTGCTTGAATGTTATTTTCTACTTTCAAACATTTTTTTATCGCATCAGGAAGTGCTTTTAGATTTTTAATATTAGTTTGATATGTTAAATCATCTATATCTTTTCTATTTTTACCTAACTTTAAACATAAAATATATAAAACTAACATTTGACCTAAAAATGCTTTAGTTGAGGCTACTCCTATTTCCGGGCCTGCATGAATAGGTAATACCCAGTCAGAATTCCTTGCAATAGTACTCTCTACTGCATTGACTACAGAACAAGTTTTGACATTATTTTTTTTACATAAATCTAATGCAGCTGCAGTATCAGCNGTCTCTCCTGATTGTGAAATGAAAATATACAAATTAAGGGGATCAAACTTTAATTTTCTATATCTAAATTCAGAAGCAATATCAATTTCAATATCAATAGATGTAAGTTCTTCAAACCAATATTTAGCTACCAAACAAGAATGGTAAGCAGTCCCACATCCAACTAAAATTATTTTCTTAATTTTTTCCGGTTTAATTGGAAAATTGTAAATATTAATATCTTTTTTTAAACTATCTATATACTCATTAATACAATTTTTTGCTGTGATAGGTTGTTCAAAAATCTCTTTGGACATGAAATTTTTNTAATCACCTTTGTCACTAGTATTTTCTACNTCTGACAAAATATAAATTTTTTTATTAATTTTTTTCTTNTTTACATCATAAAATTCAACTTTATCTTTTGATAAAATACATAAGTCGCCATCATCTAAATATGATATTTTATTAGTCATTGATTTAAGAGCATAAGAGTCTGAACCAAGATAATTTTCCCCATTNGCATATCCTACTGCTAGTGGACTTCCTCTTCGAGCTCCTATAATTATATTTTTATAATTTTTAAAGATAATACCTAAGGCAAAACTACCTTTTAATAATTTTAAAGTTTTAAAAACTGAGTCTAATGGTTTATTGTCTTTCAAAGCTTCAGTAATAAGCAATGTTATAACCTCTGTATCTGTTTGAGATTTGAATTTCAGGCCTTTTAATTCAAGTTTTTTTTTTAATTCATCAGAGTTTTCAATAATTCCATTGTGAACTACTGAGACAATTTCTGAAGAATGAGGATGAGCATTTACAACATTCGGTATACCGTGGGTAGCCCATCTTACATGCCCGATCCCGAGATTTCCATCTGAAGGATCTTTAAATAAAATTTTTTCTAGTTCTTCAACTCTTCCTGAGCACTTTTTTTCTCTTATTTCATTGTTGTTTAAAGTGGCTAAACCAGCAGAATCATACCCTCTGTACTCTAATTTTTTTAATGAATTTATAATGTTCATTGAAACTAATTTATTGCTAGCTATCCCAATTATTCCACACATTATTTTTTCTTTTTTCTTTTATAGTTTTTTACTTCAAGTTGTTTTGATCTCTCAATTGCTAATGATCCTTTGGTTACATTCCTAGTTATTACTGAGCCTGCACCTACAATTGAATTTTTTTTTATACTCAATGGTGCAACTAAAGAGCTGTTTGAACCAATAAAGACATTATCAGATATTTTAGTTTTATTTTTTTTAACCCCATCATAATTACAAGTAATTGTACCTGCTCCAATATTTGAATTTTTTCCAACTATTGTATCTCCAATATAAGAAAGATGATTNATTTTAGAACTAGGACCTATCTTTGATTTTTTTGTCTCTACAAAATTTCCTATTTTTGATCCCGACTTTAACGTTGTGCCCTCGCGAATTCTTGCGTAAGGTCCTATTACAACATTATTTTCCACTTTAGCACTCTCTATATAACTGAAAGATTTTATCTGAACATTGTTTCCAATTTTAACTTTTGATCCAATAACAACATAAGGTTCTATTGTTACATTTTTTCCAAATGAAGTGTCCATCGATAAAAAAATAGTTTCAGGCGAAAGCAAATTTACTCCTTTTAAAAGAGCTTTATTCCTTAATTTTTCTTGTCTTAGTCTGTTAAAATTAGCTTTTTTTAATTTATTGTTTGTCATATTTAAAATTTCTCTTTACATTAGATTTACGATTGTAATAACTCACAAAATATTTCTTTTTAATACTTATTAATATGACTCAAATTTACACTATCTTATTCGATCTTGATGGAACTATTGTAGATACAGCACCAGATTTAATGCTAGCTCATAACCATGTGATGAAAAAATTTGGTCACCAGGAAAAAAAGCTTTCTGATATAAAATCTTTAGCTGGAAAAGGTGCGTGGGTAATGATGCAAAGATCTTTTAAAAAAGAAATAAATAATGAAAAAATAAAGAAAGAAATGACAAAAGAATTTATTGATTTTTATAGNAAAAATATTAATAGAGAGAGNAAACCAATTAAAGGTATATTTGAATTTTTAGAATGGGCAAAGTCCAATAATATTTCCTCTGCTGTTTGTACTAATAAACAAGAAAGATTGGCTGTTGATCTTTTAAAAAAAATTAAACTCTTTGATTATTTTGAATATATTGCTGGCTGTGATACATTCGAATTTAACAAACCTGACCCTCGACATTTAACAAAAGTTGTAGAAATAATTGGTGGAAATTTAAAAAAAACTTTAATGGTTGGAGATAGTGAGGTTGATGCTAATTCTGCACACAGTGCTAACTTGCCTTTTGTTTTAGTAGAAGATGGTTACACAGAAAAAACTTATGATGAGATAAAACATGATGTTCTAATAAAAGACTTTAATAATTTTCATAAAATAATTAAAAAATACGTATGATAAGTCCCACCCTTTTTTCTGCTTTAGTAATATTTTATTTAACTATGTTTATAACTCCTGGACCAAATAATGCCATGCTTACTACTTCGGGATTAAAATTTGGTTTTGTAAGAACTCTTCCTCATTTAATTGGAATACCTCTAGGACATATCTTTCAAATAGGCTTATGTTGTTATGGATTAGCTAATATTTTTTTAATATATCCTGAAATTCAATTTTATATGAAAATATTATGTTTTTTATATTTAATTTATTTGAGTTGGAAAATGATCGGTTCATTTAGTTTGGAACAAAAGGAAACCGGAAGACCATTAAAATTTTACGAAGCTTCATTATTTCAATTTATAAATCCAAAAGCATGGTCTATTGCTTTAACTGTTGCCTCAGGTTTTTTTCCAACTGAGGAAAATATTATCATTGGAATTACATTTGTAACTTTAACAGCAGCATTTGTATGTTTTCCTTCGATAAGTTTATGGGCATTATTTGGAGATGGATTGAGAAATTTTGTTAAAGATATTAAAACAAAAAAAATAATTGAATATATATTAGCTTTATTATTAATTTTAACAGGAATATTTGTTTTAATTAATTAATCTTTTGATTTTTTTAATCCTCTCTAATATAAGTCTGCTCAAATGCATTTCACAAAAAAAAACGCATTAGAAAAAAGGTCTGATTTTGTAAAAAAATTACAATCTAAAAAATTACTCAGATTTCCAGGTGCTTACAATCCACTTTGTGCAAAACTTATTGAAGAGATAGGTTTTGACGGAGTTTATATTTCAGGTGGTGTTATGTCTAATGATTTAGGATTGCCTGACATTGGCCTTACTACATTGGATCAAGTTAGTTACAGAGGAGCACAAATTTCAAGAGTAACAGATCTTCCAACAATTATTGATGCTGATACTGGTTTTAAAAACTGTAAAAAAACTATTACCTCTTTTGAAGACAAAGGTTTAGCCGGTTGTCACATAGAAGACCAAATACCCGAAAAAAGATGTGGTCATTTAGATAATAAAGAACTTATTACTAAAGACGAGATGGTTGCAAAAATTAAAGAGAGTGTTGAAGCAAGAAGAGACAAAAATTTTTTAATCATAGTAAGAACTGATGCAAATGCAGTTGAAGGTATCGATAAAACATTAGATAGAATTAAGGCATACGAGGATGCGGGTGCAGATATGATATTTCCAGAAGCTATGGTAAATGAAAAAGAATTTGAACAGGTTAGAAAAATTTCTAAGGGTTTCTTGTTGGCTAATATGACAGAATTTGGAAAATCAAAACTTTTAAATAAATCTGAACTAGAAAATTTGGGATATAATTTAGTTATTTATCCTGTAACAACTCAAAGGCTTGCAATGCAAAATGTAGAAAACGGTTTAAAATCAATATTTAAAGACGGCCATCAAAATAATATTATAGATAAAATGCAAACAAGAAAAAGGTTGTACGAATTAGTAGAATATGAGAAATACAATACGCCAGGGAAAAAAATAACTGATTTTTCAACCGAAGGACATGAATAATGAGCGAAGAAATTAAAAAAGGTTTATTGGGAATAGTTGTAGATGAAACTACAATTTCACAAGTAGTTCCTGAACTGAGTGCTCTAACTTATAGAGGATATAAAGTTCAAGATCTCTGTGATAAGTGTGATTTTGAAGAAGTAGCGTATTTAGTTTTACATGGTGAGCTTCCAAGTAAAAAACAATTAAAAAAATTTATTAAAGAAGAGAGATTAGAAAGAAAACTTTCTAAACAGATTATTAATAATATTCAAAAAATGCCAAAAGATGCTCATCCAATGGATGTTATTAGAACTTGCGTAAGTTTGATGGCTTTAGAAGACAAAGATACAAAAGATAATTCTCCAAAAGCAAATATGAGAAAAGCTATGAAAATATTTGCAAAAACACCTACTGCGGTAGCAGCTTATTTTAGAAGTAGAAAAGGAAAAAAAATAATTTTTCCAAGTAAAAAACTATCGTTTTCTGAAAATTTTTTTAAAATGATGTTTAATAAGGTTCCTGATAAAGAAATAGTAAGAGCTTTTGACATTTCTTTAATTTTATATGCTGAGCACAGTTTCAATGTTTCAACTTTCACTGCGAGAACAATTACAAGTAGTTTGTCTGATTTGCATGGAGCAATTACAGGTGCGATTGCATCATTAAAAGGACCGCTTCATGGTGGAGCTAATGAAGCAGTAATGCATATGATGAAAGAAATTGGCAGACCTGAAAAAGCAAAAAAATGGATTGAAGATGCTTTGATTAAAAAAAAAGTTATTATGGGTTTTGGGCACAGAGTTTATAGATCTGGCGACTCTCGAGTTCCAACCATGAAACACTATATGTTTAAAGTTGCTAAGTTACTAAAAAAAGAAAAATTTACAAAAATGTACGAAATATTAGAAAAAGTTATGCTTGATAAAAAAAATATTCATCCCAATGTAGATTTTCCATGTGGTCCAACTTACTACATGATGGGTATTGATATTGATTTTTATACTCCTATATTTGTTATGTCTAGAATAACAGGTTGGTCAGCTCATATTATGGAACAACATACTTCAAATAAACTAATTAGACCCCTCTCTAAGTATAAAGGGAAAGAGGTTCGTGAAGTCATGCTTCTAAATCAAAGGTAATCTTATCTAAAATTACTAAAATTAATTTTGTATATTCCTTTTTTATCTACAGAGACATAAATATTTCCTTTTTTATCCTCGTAAAGAGTATTTTTCTCATCAGTAACAAAATGCCTTAAAACAAGGTCATTGAGTAAAATTTTCTCTATAGAGTCAACTTTATTCATTTTTTCATTTAATAGAAAAATAATTAATGAATATCCTTTTCTCAAGTTATTTCCATAAAGTGAAAGTGCTATTAGACAGGGCTTTTTATAATATTCATTTAAAATTTTAGGACAATTATTTAAACTTGAAATACCAATTGAGGGAACAAATGCAAATAAAGGTTCTTTAAATCCATTTTTTTTATGATTAACCAAATAAGAAGAACCATCACCTCCATTATCTAATAGATAATTTGTTCCATATGAAACATTCGGCCAGCCGTAGTTTTGACCTTTTATAACTAGATTTAATTCATCACCTCCTTTGGGACCATGTTCTACATTAAAGATCTTATTTTTCATTATTGTTAAACCTTGAGGAACTCTATGTCCTTTAGAAAAAAAATTAAAATCTAAACCATTAGAATTATTATCAATTGCATTTTTGAGTAGAGTTTTATCTATCTCTAGTATTTTTCCAAAGATAGACTCATTTTTTTGTGCTAGTAAGCTATTTTTACTAACGTGCTTTTCAGGTGTCCCCACAGAAAGTAAAATTTTGTCTTCATAATGAACATTGCTGCTTCCAAGACCGTTAAAATCATTGTTTTTAGGAATTTCTGGAAGACATTGACTTCTAAAAACTTCTTTTCCTGAATTAATTTCAATTAAAGCAGCAAAAAAACAATTTGATTGACTTCCGGATATAAAAGCAAACTTCTTATCTTCTAAAGATATAATAGTTTTAACTCCACCGTTTCTCTGTAAAGTAAAATAATTAGGAAGTTTTATTTTTTTTTGTTTTAAATTATTTATTAGAAAACCTTTTTGAGTGTATATATCTAAATTTATCAAATTAAAATCCTCCTCAGGACTATTATTGATTATGAAAGCTGTTTTATCTGAAACTTTAAGCACTTGAGTAACATTTACATTAAAGGAATTAGCTATAAAAGTTTGAGATTTACTTTGTGTAACTTCTACTTGAGCACTTTTATTTTTTTTAACAATACTTTTTATTTTTTCAATTTTTTCGGGATTTTCAAAGGTCCAAATTATTGAGTAAATAATTGATATAAACCACACTAAAAATATTATTAAAAATTTTTTCATAAACTAAAAAACTATTTCTGCAAATCTGTCCTTAATAATATTAACTTGTAATTTATTCAAATTTACAAAGTCATCTATCGATCTAACAACTTCTGTTATTCGACTTTTAGCCCCGTAATCATCACATAATATTATCTTTCTTTTAATTTTTGAATGTTTGAATAGAAAATTTAAATCGTTAGTCACGGTATCATAACTATGTCCACCATCAATAAAAACATAATCTATTGGGGCAAGATCAATTTCTTTAAGAACAATATTAGTATCACCTTTAACAAGAGTTACATTTTTTTTATATTTTTTTAAAAATTTTTGAACGCTAGAGATAGAGTTTAAATTTTCTTTTTTAATAAAATTATAATAAAGATTTTTTAAAGGATTGGAAAACTTTTGATTTTTTAAAAAATTTGGTTCTATTTCATCTATATTAGAATTTTTTTTGTCTCCAAAAAGATCTATACCTGTATAGCTAAAGTTTCCATTATTAATTTTATCTAAACAATTACAAACATTTCTCGCAGTAACTCCACAAAAAACTCCAATTTCTAAAAAATTTTTTGGCTTAGATTTAATTACATGTTGAAGAAAAATATTTCCCCAATCCCCCTTGAGACCTGATTTTCTCCAGTAATTTTTGTATTTTAAGTTCAAAAAAAATAATTACTTTAATTTAATTAAAATTTCATTTTTTTTCCCAAACTTTAATTTTTCTCTATACAAAGAGTCTAGGAAATCTATATCAATATTTTTTGAAAGTAGTCTATTTTTATTTGAAATAAAATTAAGATCTTCAGTTAAATTTGAAGCTTTTTGAATTAATTCTTTTTCAATATTTTTTTTATCAAAATATGAAATTAAACCTCTCTCTCCACTTAATAAATTAATTCCTATATAAAGTGTCAAAAAAATATTAAATAAAAATAATTTTTTTGTTTTAAAAATCTTAATTAAACTCATATTTAGATTTTAGCCATTTTAACTTGATTTCCAAGTTCTTCTTCTATGCGTAACAGCCTATTATATTTGGCAACTCGCTCAGATCTTGCTAAAGATCCTGTCTTTATTTGAGATGATTCTGTAGCTACCGCCAAATCTGCAATAAATGTGTCTTCTGTATCCCCTGATCTGTGAGAAATAATAGTACTGAAATTGGCTTTTTTTGCCTTAGAAATAACTTCTAATGTTTCTGATAAAGTTCCAATTTGATTGGGTTTAATTAAAATACTATTAGCTGATCTATTATTTATTCCTTTTTCTAATCTTTTAGAATTAGTTACGAATAAGTCATCACCTACAATTTGAACATTATTACCAATCTCTGATGTGATTTTTTCCCAAGCCTTCCAATCGTCTTCAGCGAATGGATCTTCAATTGATTTAATAGGATATTGTGAAGTTATTTTTTTATAATATTTTATTACATCATCAACTGAATTAAAACTACTTGATTGAATTGAATATTGACCTTTTTCATTGAGTAATTCATTCGCAGCTACGTCCAAGCAAATTACAATATCCTTGCCTGGTGTTAACTTTGATTTTTCTATAGCGTTTACAATTAATTCAAAAGCTTCTTCATTGGTATTAATTGACGGAGCAAAGCCACCTTCATCGCCTACATTAGTAAGCATTTTTTTTGATTTTAATAGACCTTTGAGGTTTTGTATCACTAAGTAGCATTTTTCAATTGAGTCTATAAAATTTTTAGCTGAATCTGGTCTAATCATAAACTCTTGAATATTTAGATCATTATCTGCATGTGCGCCCCCATTAATAATATTCATTAAAGGAATGGGTAAAGAAAATGATTTTCCTAAATTTTTATAAAGTGGTTGTTTAAGTGATAAAGCCGCTGACTTTGCACAAGCTAAAGATACGGCTAAAATTGCATTTGCTCCAAGATTCTTTTTGTTTTCACTTCCATCTAAATCTATTAAAACTTTATCAATTTTGGATTGGTCTGTAGGGTTTAATCCTATTAAAGTTAATCCAATCTTTTTAGTAATATTCTCAATTGCTAGGTTAACGCTTTTACCTAAAAAATTATTTTTGTCTTGATCTCTTAACTCATAAGCTTCGAAAGCTCCTGTCGAAGCACCAGATGGTGATATTGCTGTTGCAGAAATATCATTATCTAAAAAAACTTCTGCTTCTACCGTTGGATTTCCTCTGCTATCAAATACTTGTCTACCTTTGACCTTGGTGATTTTTGCCATTTAATTATTTTTTTATTAAATTATCTATCTCGGTTAATTTTTTTAATAGATTTTTTATTTCATTTAATGGCACCATATTGGGACCATCTGATGGCGCGTTATCCGGGTCTTCGTGAGTTTCCATAAAAATTGCCCCGACTCCTACTGCTATTGCTGCTCTAGCTAAATACGGAACAAATTCTCTTTGACCTCCACTTTTTTCTCCCATGCCTCCAGGTTGCTGAACAGAATGTGTAGCGTCAAAAACAATTGGAAAACCAAATTTTGACATAATAGGAAGCGCTCTCATGTCTGATACTAAAGTGTTATACCCAAAGCTTGCTCCTCTCTCAGTAATTAAAATATTTTTATTTCCAGATTCTTCTATTTTTTTAATAACATTAGCCATATCCCAAGGAGCTAAAAATTGGCCTTTCTTAACATTAATAATTTTTCCTGTTTTCGCCGCTGCAATAAGTAAATCTGTTTGACGACATAGAAATGCAGGTATTTGTAAAACATCTACGTGATCTGCAATGATTGAACATTGTTCGACGGTATGAATGTCTGTTAAAATAGGAACTCCTACTTCTTTTCTTATTTTATCAAAAATTGGTAAAGATTTTTCTAAACCTATTCCTCTTTTTCCTTTAAGGCTAGTTCTATTAGCTTTATCAAATGAAGTTTTATAAATTAAATTAATTCCAAGGCCAGAAGTAATCTTTTTAAGTTCATTGGAAATTTTCATTGCATGAGACTCGCTTTCTAGCTGACAAGGGCCAGCTATTAACGTAAATGGCTTATTGTTGGCAATTTCAAAATTAGAGCATTTTACTTTATGATTTGTCATTTATTATTGTCCGAATTGCTTTTAGCAGCTTTTATAAATGATGAGAATAAAGGATGTGGGGCTAAAGGTCTAGATTTAAATTCAGGATGGAATTGAACTCCAATAAACCAAGGGTGATTTTTAAGTTCTATAATTTCAGGTAATTTTTTATCTGGAGATAAACCTGAAAAAATCATACCTTTTTTTTCAAAAGACTCTTTAAAATTAATATTTACCTCATATCTATGGCGATGTCTCTCATCAATTTTTGTTGATTTATAAATTTTGCTTATTAGCGAATTTTTTAATAACCGGGCCTCAAAACTTCCTAATCGCATGGTTCCTCCTAGATCTTTATCGGTCCCTTTNATTAATTTCCCATCTTTTATCCATTCACTCATCAATCCAACNACAGAAGCTTTNGATGANCTAAATTCGCTTGATGTAGCCTGCTTTATATTAAGTTTATTTCTTGCAAACTCAATAACAGCCATTTGCATNCCAAAGCAAATACCTAAAAAAGGAATTTTATTTTTTCTAGCATAATTAATAGCNGATATCTTTCCTTCTGTACCTCTTTTTCCAAATCCCCCAGGAATCAAAATTCCAGATACATTTTTTAATTTATTTTTTACATCTTTGGGTTTTAAAAAATCAGACTCTATTCTTAACAGATTAACTTTTAATTTATTATCAATTCCACCATGAGTGAGAGCCTCATCTAAAGACTTATAAGCATCTTTTAAATTAACGTATTTACCTATCACAGCAATATTTATATTTTTTTTTGTTTTTAAAACTAAGTTAGTAATTTTTTTCCATGGTTTAAGATTTACTCCTTTTTTTGACTTAATCTTAAAAAATTTTAAAACTCTTTCATCTAATTTTTCTTTATTAAAACTTATAGGAGCCTCATAAATTGTTTTTACATCCACTGTTTCAATAACATCGTTAATTGAGACATTGCAAAATAAAGAAATTTTCTTTCTTTGATCTAAAGGTATAGATCTTTCTGATCTACAAATAATTATATCTGGTTGAATACCTATACTTCTTAATTCTTTGACAGAATGTTGGGTAGGCTTAGTTTTAATTTCATCAGAAGCCTTCATATAAGGAACAAGTGTTAAATGAATAAATAAAGTATTTTTTCTTCCCAATTCATTAGAGAATTGTCTAATCGCCTCAAGAAAAGGCAAACTTTCAATATCACCAACTGTTCCTCCAATTTCACAAATAATAAAATCTTCACTCTTAACATCAAACTTAATAAATTCTTTAATTCGATTTGTGATATGAGGAATTACTTGAACAGTTTTACCTAAATACTTTCCTTGACGTTCTTTTTTCAAAACATCGCTATAAATTTTTCCAGTTGTTATATTATCTGATTTTTTTGCGGAAATTCCAGAAAATCTTTCATAATGACCTAAGTCTAAATCCGTTTCTGCTCCATCGTTAGTTACAAATACTTCCCCATGTTGAAATGGACTCATAGTTCCAGGATCAACATTAAGATATGGGTCTAATTTTCTAATTCTAACTTTAAATCCTCTTGATTGTAAAAGATATGCAAGAGAGGCTGAGGAAAGACCTTTGCCTAGAGATGAAACCACGCCGCCAGTAACGAAAATATATCGCGCCATGGAAGTATGTTATAATAGAATATTTATTAAAAATAAAGTTTATTTTGTAGAGTCTGGTATTTGGGGAAGATTAGAGTTTTCTTCTTCTTCTTTTTCTAAGACTGATTGTGTTTCACGAAGATCATCTCTTGAAATTGTTACTAAAGCAATGCTAATGATAATAAATAAAGTCGCTATAACTGCTGTAAATTTAGTAAGAAAATTACCTACCGATCTAGTAGAAGCAAAATTATCTTGTGAAACACCTAGACCCAATGCTCCTCCCTCTGATTTTTGTAGCAAAATGACTGCTACTAACACTACAGCTAAGATTATGTTAATTACTATAAGCAAATTTTCCATAATGACTATCTATAGTAATTCTTTATTATATCAATAAAATTCTTAGATGATTTAGATGCACCGCCAATTAAAAAGCCATCAATTTCTTTAATATTCTTAAGTTTCGAAACATTCACACCATCAACGGAGCCACCATACAAAACAGGAGGTATACTTTTACTTTTAAATATTTTAAACAAAACTTTTTTAATAAATTGTATTGTTATCCTCAAATCATAAGGTTCAGGAGTTTTGCCAGTCCCGATTGACCATATTGGTTCATATGCAATAATTATATTTTTAATATTAAATTTTTTTTCTAGTACTGAGCTAATTTGATTTTTAATTATGTTAAAAGTTTTTTTATTTTTTTTTTGAATTTTATTTTCTCCAATACAAAAAACAATTTTTAAGTTATTATCAAGTGCAGAATTAACTTTTTTTTTAAGAATTATATCGGTGTCTCCTTCTGCTCTATTATCAGAATGACCAATTATCACATATTTTGTACCTAGATTCTTAATCATATAAGCACTTACGGCGCCAGTATCAGAGGAAAAAAAATCTTTATGAAAACAATTTTGAGATCCGATATCTATTTTTTTATTCTTATAAATCTTAGAGAAGGATTGTAGTAGTGTGTACGGTGGTGTAATTATTACGTGATATTTATTATTATTTTTGTCTCGTTTAATAAAATTATTTATTTTATGTAGAATACCAGCGGATTTAGGTGTTCCAAACATTTTCCAATTGCCAATAAAGTATCTCATGATATTTGCCTTAATAATAAATTTGTTCTATAGGTGTATTATTTAAAAAACACTTAATAAAGTATTAAAATGCTAACATCAATAGGAAAATACTCTAAATCTTTCTTCATTAAAGTTCTGGTGGGTATAATTATTTTACCATTCATTTTTTGGGGTATGGGAGATGTTTTTAGGGGTGGAAATCAAAATGTGTTAGTTACCATAGAATCAGAAAAAATAAGTTCACAAGAATTTATTAATTACTTGAATAAACTTAATATAAGTGAAGAAGAAAGAAAGAACGCTTCTAATTCCGATCTTGTAGAAAAAATTTTATCAGATTATATCGGTAGAAAAATTATAAGTTTAGAAGTTAAAGATCTAGGTGTTAAAGTAACCGATAAATCATTAAAAAAAATTATTATAAATGATCAAACTTTTTTTAAAGATGGAAATTTTTCTAGAACTGCTTATGAGAAATTTTTGCTAGAAAGCTCTATTACTGCACCAGCTTTTGAAGAAAATATTATTAGACAAGAAAAAAAAAGACAATTGCTAAACTTTTTATCTGGAGGAATTCGAATTCCAGATTTCATAATTGAAAATGAGTTCAAAAAAGAAAATCAAATTAAAGAAATAAAATATATTGATTTAAATAACTACTATAATAATAAAATAATCTCTCAAGATGAAATTAAAAAAATATATGATAATAATAAAAAAAATTTTATTAAAATATATAAAAACTTAAGTTACGCAGAATTAAAACCGGAATTATTAATAGGTACCAATGATTACAATGAAAAATTTTTTGAAAAAATTGATAAAATAGAAAATGATATTTTAGATGGTNTTANNATTGAAAAAATTGTATCTAAAAACAATACAAANTTAAAAAAAACAGGTCCAGTAGATAAAGATAAAAATAACGATAAAAATATAAAAATTCCACAGATAAATAGTGATTTATTTAATAGAATATTTTCTATCAAAAATACCAAAGTCCCAGAATTGATTAATATTGATAATAAATATTTTATTGTTGAGGTAAATGATTTAACAAAGACAAATAAACTTATAAGTGATCCGGAAGTTCAAAAAATAATTAAATCTCAAATTCAAATTAAAGATAAATTTGAAAATAATACAAAAATTGCCAAAGAAATTTCATTAGGTGATTTTAATTTAAAAAAAATGCAAGATTATGCAAATAAAAATCAACTTCAAGTAAAATACCTTAAAATATCAAGTTTAAAAGAAAATAAAATTTTTACAAAATCTCTAAATAAAAGAATTTTTGAAACAAAAAATGGTAGTATAAGTTTAATAACTGATAGCATGTTGTCAAAAAATTTTATAATTTATACTGAAAAAACCACTTTCAAAGATTTCAATAAAAATTCTAATGACTATGAAAAGTATAAGTCTAAAGCTAGACTTAATATAGCAAATAAAATCTATGGAACTTATGATAAAAGTATGAATATTAAATACAACGTAGATTTTAATAATAAAGCAATAAGTCGTATTAAAAATTCATTTTAATGAATCTAAATATAAATTTTAAGGATTTTAAAAAAAAACATTTGNATGGTCATCATCAAATAATTTTTTCCTCCAAGAAATGTAATGACTACAATAATGTTGAAAATTTATTTAAGCTTTTATTGGTNGAAAAAAATAGCTTCATATTTGAGTCTGTTGAGAANGGTAAAATTAGAGGGAGATATACNATTATTGGCCTCAATCCTGATAAAATTTACGACATAAAAAAGGGGCTTATTTTAATCAAATCAAATGGGAATACAAAAAAGGTTAAAGGAAATCCTTTATTATTTTTAAACAACCTTATTAAAAAGTTTAAAATTGAAATTCCAAAATCATTGCCTTCTATGGCTTCTATGTTAGTAGGTTATTTTTCATATGACATAATTAGATTTATCGAGAAAATTCCTGATAAATGTAAAGATGATTTAAAGATACCTGATGTAAGGCTTTCTAGACCAACAAATTTAGTAATTTACGANAATTTAAAAAAAAAAATTTATTATATTGAGAATATATATAGTGATCAAAAAATTAAAAATTATGATGAAAAGTATGAATCTATTAAAAAGAAATTTTTACTATTCCAGAATTACGAATATATTAAAATCCCTGAAAAATTTACCTATATAAAAAATAAAAATAAAATAAGATCAAATATTTCAAAAAACAAGTTTATAAATATTGTAAAAAAAGCAAAGGAACATATTAAAAATGGTGATATTTTTCAGGTTGTTTTAAGTCAAAGATTTGAAAGAAAGTTTGAAAAAAAACCTTTAGAAATTTATAATTATTTAAGGAAGTCTAATCCTTCTCCATTTATGTTCTATTTCAATTATGATGATTTTAAAATTTTAGGAAGTAGCCCTGAAATATTAGTTAGGCTTAGAAAAAATGAAGTTACAATTAGACCTATTGCAGGAACCAGACCTCGAGGAAAAAATTCAAAAGAAGATAGAAAATATGAATTAAGCTTATTAAAAGATAAAAAAGAATTGGCAGAACACCTTATGTTATTAGATCTTGGAAGAAATGATGTTGGAAAAGTTTCTAAGATAAATTCTGTCAAAGTTACGGAAAAATATAAAGTTGAAAAATATTCTCATGTTATGCATATTGTTTCAAATGTTATTGGTAAATTTAACAAAAAATTCTCACTGTTTGAAACTTTGTTATCAGGTTTTCCAGCAGGAACTGTAAGTGGAGCACCTAAAATAAGAGCTATGGAAATTATTGACAATTTAGAAAAGAATAAAAGAAAGTTATATGCGGGTGGAATTGGTTATTTTACAGCTAATAATGAATTTGATACCTGCATCACTTTAAGAACTGCTTTAATTAAAGATAAAAAATTTTATGTTCAGGCCGGAGCTGGTGTGGTTGCAGATAGTAAACCGGAAAAAGAATATACTGAAACAATAAACAAAGCTAAAGCGTTAATGAAAGCGATAGATTAAATGAAAATTTTACTTATAGATAATTACGATAGTTTCACTTACAACTTGTATCACTACATTTCAAATTTTAAAAAAAATATTGATGTAATCAGAAATGATAAAATAGATAGTAAAAACGTTTTGAAAAAAAAGTATGATAAAATTGTTATTTCACCTGGTCCTGGTAATCCTAATCAAGCAGGTAATTGCTTAAAAATTGTAAAAGACGTTCATAAAAAAATACCAATTTTAGGCGTTTGTCTTGGTCATCAAATTATTGGTCAAGTTTTTGGTGGAAAAATAATTCAAGCTAAAAATTTAATGCATGGCAAAACTAGTAAGATTAAACACGATAAAAAAGGGTTATTTAAAAATATACAAAACAATTTTGAAGCCACGAGATATCACAGTTTAGTTGTAGATAGAGCAAACTTCCCTAAAAACCTTATAATTACTGCTGAGACAAAAAATAGGACTATCATGGGATTAATGCATAAAGAATACGATATTCATGGGTTTCAGTTCCATCCTGAAAGTATTAGTACTAAAATGGGTATGAAGTTAATAAGAAATTTTATAGCTAATTAATATGAATAATTTTGTAGAAAAGTTAAAAAAAGGTGAAAACTTATCCATAGAGCAAAGTAAATCACTTTTTTTTAATTTAATGGAAGGTAAATACTCAGAGGATTTAATTATAGAAATATTAGAGTCATTTACAAAAAAAGGCGAAACAAAGGATGAGCTTGCCGGTGGAATTTATGTACTAAGAGATAAAGCTATCAAAGTTAAAGTCGATTCTTACACAATAGATACTTGTGGAACTGGTGGTGATGGACAAAATTCTCTTAATATATCGACTGCCGCAGCTATTGTGCTAGCTAGTATGGGTGTAAAAGTTGCTAAACATGGTAATAAAGCAGTTTCATCTAATTGTGGATCTGCTGATGTTCTTGAAGCATTAAAAATAAATATAAATTTAAAACC
>NHHT02000001.1:0-27201 GCA_002170875.2 Pelagibacteraceae bacterium TMED170
AATTTTTATTATGGTTTTAATGCAAGATCATTAATAAAGAAACGTTTAGCTTTACCTTTATGCGGTAATAAAAATATTGCTTTTGATAAAATTGAAGTTTTTACCCGAAAAAAAAATAAAGTTTTATCTAATATTATTAATATTAAAAATATTAATTCTCTAAAATTAATTGCAAAAGAAAAGGTCAAAAAAGACATTAAAAAAATAGTTTTAAAAAGAAAAAACTTCCTCAAAAATGTTAATTTTTTAGAACCATCAATTATGGGTATTTTAAATTTAACCCCAGATAGTTTTTCTGACGGTGGAAAATTTAATAAAAAAAATCAATCTAATATTCACATATTAAATATGATCAAATCTGGTGCGAAAATTATTGATGTAGGAGGAGAATCTACTAGACCAGGTTCAAAAACAATCCCCCCTAAGATTGAGTGGAAAAGAATTAAAGATGTTGTTAAAAATTTTAAGAAAAAACATAAAAATATTTGTTTATCTATAGACACTAGAAAATCTGAAATAATGCTAAATTCAATTAAATGTGAAGCAGATTTAATTAACGATATATCTGGATTTAGTTATGAAGAACAATCATTAGTAAAATTAAGAAANTATAATATTTCAAAAGTTCTTCATCANATGCAAGGNACACCTAATACTATGCAAAAAAACCCAAAGTATAAAAANGTTTTATTAGACATTTATGACTTTTTTGAAAAAAANATAAAAGATTTTGATAATAAAAAAATAATTTTAGACCCAGGTATCGGCTTTGGTAAAAATTTGAAACATAATTTGACTTTAATTTCTAAAATATCTTTGTTTCATAGCCTTGGATTTCCTATTTTGATTGGAACTTCAAGAAAAAGATTTATCAGTCAAATATCTGGAAAAAATGATAGTAAAAGTAGAATTGGAGGTACACTAGCATCAGTTCTATTTTTATTGTCACAAGGNGTTCAGATTTTTAGGGTACATGAAGTTAATGAAATTATGCAAGGTATATTAGTATTTAAAAAAATATTATCAAATTTTAAAAATTGATGAAAAANAAATATTTTGGAACAGATGGAATTAGAGGCACCGTTAATCAAGGTAATATTACCGGGGAAAAGTTTTTTAAGTTTGGCTTAGCATCAGGCACATATTTTAAAAACAAAAATAAGTCTCAACAAATAGCAATTATAGCTAAAGATACAAGACTATCTGGCTACACTTTAGAACCTGCTCTTGTATCAGGTTTAGTTTCAGGTGGAATGCATGTTTTTACACTAGGTCCATTACCAACCAATGGATTAGCGATGCTAACAAAATCAATGAAAGCAAATATGGGAATCATGATAACAGCNTCTCATAATCCTTACTATGATAATGGATTGAAATTATTTGGTCCTGATGGAATGAAATTATCTGACCAAATTGAAAAAAAAATTGAAAAATTAATAGACTCCAAAAATATAAAACAACTTACGAACCCTCGNTTATTGGGAAGAGTAAAAAGATTAGAAGATGGAAATGAAAGATATATTAAGATATTAAAAAAAAATTTCCCTGCAAACTTTCATTTGAAAGGAACTAAAATTGTTTTAGACTGTGCAAATGGTTCTGGCTATAAAGCTGCTCCAAAATTATTGAAAGAACTTGGAGCAAAAGTTATTTCTATTGGTGTAAAACCTGACGGTTTTAATATTAATGAAAAATGTGGATCAACATATCCCTTAAAAATTAAAGCAGCAGTAAAAAAATTTAAGGCAAACGTTGGAATTTCTTTTGATGGAGATGCCGACAGAATTATTATGTGTGATGAAAAAGGAAAAATTATAGATGGCGATCAAATTATCGCTATGCTTGCTCGTAGGTGGAAATTAAAAAAAATTTTANAAGGCGGGGTAGTTGGTACNCAAATGTCAAATTATGGTTTAGAAAATTTTTTAAAAGACGAAAAAATAAATTTTGTCAGATCTAAAGTAGGTGACAGATATGTTAAGGAAAAAATGAACAAANTAAACTTTAACTTAGGCGGGGAACAATCTGGCCATATAATTTTAGGTAAATTCGCAACTACTGGCGACGGGTTNCTTGTGGCTTTAGAAGTTTTATTCTCTTTGAGAAAAAGAAAAAAAGCTAGCAAATTGCTAAACGTTTTTAGACCATTACCTCAAATTTTAGAAAATGTAGTTGTTAAAAATAAAAATATCATTGATAAAGCCAAGTGTAAAAAAGCAATTAAGAAAGCTAAAAAATTAATGGGCGACAATGGAAGATTATTGATAAGAAAATCNGGAACTGAGCCTAAAATTAGAATTATGGGTGAGTCTTATAATAAGCAACTAGTTATTAAATGCCTAAAAACAATTAAACAATCAATCAAATAAATTGAAACCTAAATCTAAAATTTTAATAATCGCAGGCTCTGACTCATCTGGAGGCGCTGGGATTCAAGCAGATATTAAAACAGTAACATCATTAGGCTCATATGCGATGACAGCTATTACGGCTATTACAGTGCAAAATACCACTGGGGTTAAATCAGTAATTTCAATAAATCCAAAAGAATTAAAAAATCAAATTTTATTTACTTGTAAAGATATTAAGCCTGATGCAGTAAAAATTGGAATGCTTAATTCCTCAAAAGTGATTGATACGGTTATAAATGCACTTAGTAAAATTAAAACNTCTAAAATTATTTTAGACCCTGTAATGNTNGCTAAGGGCGGTACCAAATTGATAAATAAAAAAGCAATTAAAACTTTAAAAGAAAAACTTATTAAAAAAGCTTATTTGGTAACTCCTAATATTCCCGAAGCTGAAGAACTAACTCATATTAAAATAAAAAGCGTTAAAGATATGATTGATGCAGCGAATATTTTGCTTAAATTAGGAGCTAAAAATGTTTTGATAAAAGGAGGACACAGGAAAACAAAGTACATGGAAGATGTTCTTTTAAATAAAAAACACATTAAAATTTTTAAAAATAAAAAGATAAATACCAAAAACNCTCATGGAACAGGTTGTACTTTATCGAGTGCGATAACAACTTTTTTATCATGTGGAAAACCTATAAAGAGATCATGTGAATTAGGAATTAAATATGTTAATCAAGCAATAGGATCTAATCCTAACTATGGAAAAGGACATGGTCCGTTAAACCATTTAAGTTCAATAGAGATAAGTAAAAAATTTAAATAATGAAAAATGTAGTTGTTGTAGGTTCGCAGTGGGGAGACGAGGGAAAAGGCAAAATTGTAGACTGGCTCTCAAGTGAGGCCGAAATAGTTGTACGTTTTCAAGGAGGTCATAATGCTGGCCATACTTTGGTAATTGATGGAGTTACTTATAAGCTAAGATTATTACCATCAGGGATAGTGAGAAAAAATAAAGTTTCAATAATTGGAAATGGTGTTGTTGTAGATCCCTGGGCATTACTTGAAGAAATTAAAGAGATTAAGTCAAAAGGTATAAACGTTGATGAAAAAAATTTAATCTTATCTGAGTCTGCAAATCTTATTCTTCCTTTTCATAAAGAAATGGATGAAATAAGAGAAGATGCTGCTGGTAAGTCAAAAATTGGAACTACAAGAAGGGGTATTGGCCCTGCTTATGAAGATAAGATTGGTAGAAGATCAATTAGAGTTATGGATCTAGTATCAGAGAGAAATTTAGATCATCGATTAAAAGCAGTCCTTACTCATCATAACGCTATAAGAAAAGGTTTAGGAAAAAAAATTTTTAAGAAAGATCAATTAAAAAAAGATTTATTGAAAATAGCCCCTGAAATATTAAAATTTTCTCAACCTGTTTGGAAAAAATTAGATGAATATAAATCTAAGGGTAAAAAGATATTATTTGAAGGTGCTCAAGGTATTTTATTAGACGTGGATCATGGTACATATCCATATGTTACTTCCTCGAATACCGTAGCGTCCGCCGCATCAACTGGCACAGGTTGTGGACCCAATACAATAAATTATGTTTTAGGTATAACTAAAGCTTACACTACTAGAGTTGGAGAAGGACCTTTTCCCACAGAACTTAAGGATAAAACAGGAGAATTATTAGGAAGTAGAGGAAAAGAATTTGGAACAGTGACAAGCAGAAAAAGAAGATGTGGTTGGTTCGATGGAGTTTTAGTTAGGCAAACTATTAAAATCTCAGGCATCAATGGAATCGCATTAACAAAACTTGATGTTTTAGATGAACTAGATGAAATTAAAATGTGTATAGAATACGATCTTAATGGAAAAAAATTAGATTATTTACCTGCTTCACCCGAAGATCAATTTAATATTAAACCCATTTATAAAACTTTTCCAGGCTGGAGAAGTTCTACTCAAGGAGTTAGGAATATCAAGGATTTACCAGAAAAAGCTAAAAATTATATATATGCTTTAGAAGATTTTATTGGGGCTAAGATTTCAAGCATCTCAACAAGTCCTGAAAGAGAGGATACAATTTTGATTGAAGATCCTTTTAATATTTAATTTTTAGTTAGAGGGAAGTAAATTTTTAGACTTACTTGCATTAATCATTGATTTTTGTAATTTTTCAAAAGCCTTTGTTTCAATTTGTCTTACCCTTTCCCTACTAATTTTGTATTTTTTACTTAATTCCTCTAATGTTTTAGGATCCTCATTTAATCTTCTGGCTTCTAATATTTCTTTTTCTCTATCATTAAGTATATCTATTGAACTATATAATAGTTCTTTTTTCTCATCTAATTCTTGTTTTTGAGATGTAGCTAATTCTTGATCTAAACTATCATCAACTAGCCAGTCCTGCCATTCAGCGTTTTCCCCACTTTTAACTGGGTCATTAAGAGACTTTTCCTGCCCCATCATTCTTCGATTCATGTTAACCACTTCATTAGAGTCAACGTTTAGTCTTTTAGAAATTTCTTTAACATGCTCTTCTTTTAAATCACCTTCTTGAGTTGGAGCAATTTGTTTTTTTATTTTATTTAAATTAAAAAAAAGTTTTTTTTGAGCAGTAGTGGTACCCATTTTTACTAAACTCCATGATCTCAAAACATATTCTTGTATTGAGGCCTTTATCCACCACATAGCATATGTTGCTAATCTAAAACCTTTGTCAGGATCAAATTTTTTTACTGCTTGCATTAAACCTATATTACCTTCTGAAATTAATTCATTAACTGGAAGCCCATAGCCTCTATACCCCATTGCAATTTTTGCTACTAACCTTAAATGGCTTGTTACTAGTTTATGAGCAGCTTTTAAATTTCCTTTATCCTTCCAATTTTTAGCAAGCATATATTCTTCTTCCGCATCAAGCATTGGAAATTTTTTAATTTGGGCCAAATAAAGAGATAAACCTCCTACTCCTAAAGAAGGTAAGTTAGAGATTTCTTTTTTTGTAGTCATGTAACTTTAGATATATATCTCTTTTGTATTTTTCAACCACTTAGTTTAATCAATAAATCCAGCAATTTTTTATAGTCATGAGGTATATTTGTCTCAAAACTTACAAACTTACCGCTAGTTGGATGAACAAAGCCTAAACTTTTAGCATGTAATGCTTGACCATTTAATAGATTAAGTTTTTTTTCAAAATTTTTATCAACTTTTTTAAACTTAATATTCTTTTTTCCATATTGTTTATCTCCTAATAAAGGATTTTTTTTATAAGAAAAATGAACTCTTATTTGATGAGTTCTTCCTGTTTCAAGCTCACACTCCAAGAGACTAATTTTTGGTACATTTTTAATATCAAAAACTTTAACAGTCCGATAATTAGTTATTGCTTTTTTACCATTGAATTCACTAACTGACATAAGTTGACGATTTTTTTTATTTCTAGATATTAGTGTTTCTATTTTTCCGTTTAAAGGTCGAACAACGCCCCAAACTAAAGCTAGATATTTTCTTTTTATTGTATGTTTGCTAAATTGATCACCGATTTTAGAATGAGCAAGATTGTTTTTTGCTACTACAAGGATACCACTAGTTTCTTTATCAATTCTATGAACAATACCAGGTCTAAGATTACCATTTATACTGGATAAATTTTTTTTATATTTAAACATTAAAGCGTTCACTAAAGTATTTTCATAGTTTCCTGCACCAGGATGAACAACCATACCAGCTGGTTTATTAACGACACAAATATCTTTGTCTTCATATAAAATATTTAATTTAATATTGGATGCTTCGATTTTAATTGGAGAATTATTTTCAAAATTTACTGTAATTTGTTCATTTAATTTTACTTTTTTTGACGGTAAAATGACAATATCATTATTCACTTTTACTTTTTTTAATTCAATTATTTTTTTTAAATTTGATCTTGTTAAGTGCTTAATTCTTTTTGTTATAACAACATCTAACCGTGCGTTAGCATCATATTTCGTGGCAATAAATTCTAAAGTTTTACTTTCCATGCAAATTTAAGATTTTTTATTAATATTATTCTAATAATATTCATTAAACCAATTAACAAATTTTCTAATTCCTTCTTCTACAGTTGTATCGCTTTTATAGTTGTATATCCTTTTTATTTTTTTCGTATCAGCTTGGGTTTTTTTTATATCTCCAGGTTGAAGGTTTAAAAATTGTTTTTTTGCTTTTTTACCTAATTCTTTTTCGATACAGTCGATATATTTAGAGAGCTTGATCGACTTCCCATTTCCTATATTAAAAATACCAAATGGAGCATTGCTTGTGCTTGGATCAGGATTTTTACTATTCCACTTTCTATTAACTTTTTGACCTTTTTTTAAAACATTTATAATTCCTTTTACAACATCATCAATGTAAGTAAAATCTCTTTCATGTTTTCCATAATTAAAAATTTTAATTTTTTTGTTCTGTTTAATTTTTTTTGTAAATGAAAATAGAGCCATATCAGGTCTTCCCCATGGACCATATACAGTAAAAAATCTTAATCCAGTTGTTGGTATCTTAAATAAATGACTATAGCTGTGTGCCATAAGTTCGTTAGATCTTTTTGTTGCTGCGTAAATCTGTATTGGATGATTAGCATTTTGTTTTTCACTAAAAGGAAATTTAGTGTTTGCGCCATAAACACTACTCGAACTTCCGTATATTAAATGTGAACATTTTATAGCTCTACAACCTTCTAGAATATTTAAGAATCCTAAAATATTACTATTAATATATTTATGAGGATTTAATAATGAATACCTAACACCAGCTTGTGCAGCTAAATGAATCACTTTTTTAAATTTAAATTTTTTAAAAAGAAATATTAACTTTTTTTTATTACATAAATCTAATTTTATAAATTTAAATTTACCCCTGAAAGATTTATTTAAATTTTTGGCTCTTTTAAGTCTATTTTTCTTCAGGCTGGGATCGTAATAATTATCTATATTATCAATCCCTATAACATTATATCCTAGTGACATCAATTTAACAGAAACATGATGACCTATAAAGCCAGCACAGCCAGTTACAAGAATTTTCATTTTAAATTAAATTTAATTATTTCTGTATTAGTTTTTTTTAAGTTTTTATCTATTGCTTTATTTTGCTCAAGCACTAATTGAGTTAATAAACTGATGAAAAAAAATATTACTCCGGATAATGCAAAGAAAACAGATACCATTGGAAGTGGGGTTGATATAAAAGATGTATCATTAAAAAATCTTAAATAACACATTATAATAAAGCTTGCCAAAGCTAGCCCGAAAGACATGAGTCCAAATAATCCAAAAAAGTAGAGACTACTATTATTTTTTGATTTAAAAAGTTTAAGAAAAATCAAATCAATTAAAACTTTAAATATTCTTTCGAGTCCATACTTTGATTTTCCAAATTCCCTCTCTCTATGATTTACTATAATTTCACTTACTTTATAACCTCCATCTATTACTCTGGCAGCAAAAAGTCTGTGAAAATCACCCCAAGTTATATCATCAAAAATTAAATCTTTTTTTAATACTTTAATTGCACAACCATGATCGTGAAGATTAGATTTTGTAAATAATCTAACTAAAGAATTTGCTAGAATACTTGGAAATGTTCTTGTTATAAAATTGTCTTTTCTATTTTTTCTCCAGCCAACCACCATATCAAAACCTTTTTTAAATTCCTGAATAAAATTAGGCAGATCGTCGGGATCGTTTTGAAGGTCCCCATCAAGAAATATTAAGTTATCCTTTTCAGAAGAATTTATACCTGTTAAAATAGCTGCAGATTGAGATGAGTTTTTCTTATGTTTAATGATAATTGTCTTTACTTTGTTTTCAGATAATTTCTTTAATTCGTCAAAAGTTTTATCGTGAGATCCATCATCCACATAAATAATTTCAAAATCACTTTTTTTTATTTGATTAATTTTATCTATTGCAGAAAGTAATTGATTATTTAAAATTTTAACGTTTTCTTCTTCGTTGTACAAAGGTATAATTATAGAAAAACTCATAAATAAGGATTATACCAAAAACTAAATGTGTGCAATATACGGAATAATTGGACAAAATAATATTGAATTATTAAAGAAAATGTCTGCATCACAAATATTTAGAGGACCAGACTCCCAAGAATTTTACGATCATAAAGAGACTAATGTCAGCTTTGGGATTAATAGGCTTGCTGTTATTGATAGAGAATTAGGAATTCAACCAATGCTATCTTGGAACAAAAAATTTATATTGGTTTTTAATGGAGCAATATATAATTTTAGAGAAATAAAAAAAGTATTATTAAAAAAAAACATAAATTTTAAAACAAATTCTGATACCGAGGTAGTTGTAAATTCATATGCTTTTTGGGGAGACCAAGCATTTAATTATTTTGATGGTATGTGGGCTTGTTGTATTTACGATATAGAAAAACACAAGATTATCCTTTCACGGGATTATTTAGGTCAAAAACCTCTTTTTTATTATAAGGATAAAAATAAATTTATTTTTTCCTCTCAAATTGGAGGTATTTTTTTAGGAGAAAATAATTTTTCTGTGAAGCCAGAAAACTTAAAAAAATATTATGCTTTCTCACATACACCAGCACCATTTACAGTTTACAATAATATTTTTCAATTAAAACCAGGAGAAATATTATCAATTTCAACAAAAAATTTAGAAGTTAAAAGTAAAATATTTTGGGATATTTCTGATGGACCTGATTTTAATGAGTATTTTAATAATAATCATTTTAATACATTTAAATCTGGTTTTACAGAAATTGTCTTAAAACATTCTATAGCTGATAACAAAGTAGGATTACTGTTAAGTGGAGGGAAAGACTCAAATATAATTAAAAAAAATTTGGAAAAAAGATATAAAGATTTTAAAACTTTTACACTAGGTTTTGAGGAAGAAACTTATGATGAGTCTAAATATATTAAAAAAGATAATCAATTAAATAGTATTATAAAAATTTTATCTAAAGGAGATATAATTAATAATTTTAAAAAAATCTCAAATAATTTTGATTATGCTTTTGGTGATTCATCAATACTACCAACATTTTCAATATTTAATGAGGTAGCTAAAAGTACAAATGTAGCAATAACTGGTGATGGAGGTGACGAAAACTTCTTTGGTTATATTACGTTTGATGCATTTTATTTAGCAATTAATTTAAAAAAAATTCTTCCAAATTTTATATTTAAATATATTTCTAATTTATTTAATTTATTTTCAAATAATGATGAATATATTTCAACAAGTAAAAAAATTAAACTTTTTTTTAAGTTTCTACATTGTGATTTAAAGTATTTAAATTTGCACTGGTTAAATAATCTTAATAATAGAGACCTTAATGAATTGTCAGGTTTGAAATCTTTTGAACAAAATAGTGAATACGAAGAAATTGAACTATTATTTAAAAAAAGTGGAAATCTTATGAGATTTTGTCAATTATATTATTTTAAATTTTATTTACCTTTAATTTTAAATAAAATTGATATGGCTAGTATGTTAAATTCTGTTGAAAGTCGAGCTCCCTTGTTAAGTAAGGATGTATTAAATTTTAGTTTAAACACTCCTATTAAAAAAAATTACAAATTTTTTAATAATAAATATTTAATGAACAAGATATTTAAAGACGATTTATCAGATGATCAGAAAAAAAGAAAAAAACATGGATTTGCCTTTAATACGAGTATTTTAATTAAAGATAGAGATATAATAAATTCTTTTATTAAAAATAATTTTTTGTCAAATAAGGAATTTTTCTATAAAAAATATGATGATCACCTCATTAACAAAGATGACAATTCGCAATATATCTGGAATGAGCTAATCCTGAATATTTGCAGACAAAATAATGAAAGATAAAAAATGAATTTTTTTTTTAATAATAAATTGAAAAATATTTTTATATATTTGACATTTATATTAATTTTTATTGTTGGAATATTATCTTTTTCTGATTATGGAGTAGCGGTAGATGAATGGGATTTAAAAATTTTAGGTATAATAAATGCAAATTATTTACTTGAAATTTTTAATTTTGATCCAATTAACTTCAAATCTATTTTACCTAATCTAAATGAATATTATGGTTCCACACATGGACCAATATTTGTCACTTTAATGTCACTTGTAGAAAATATTTTTAATATTGAAGACTCAGATAAAATTTTTCTTTTAAGGCATTATATTAATCATTTAATATTTTTTATTTCATTAATCTATTTTTTTTTATTAGTTAATAATAGATATTCTGATTGGAAAATGGGGTTAATAGGAGCCATTTTTATTTTTTTAACCCCAAGAATATTCGCCCACAGTTTCTTTAATTATAAGGATATTTTATTTTTATCTTTAACAATAATTAATCTTTACTATGGGGTATGTTTTTTAAAAAAAACAAATTTTAAAAATATAATTTTATTTTCTCTGACTGCATCGTTTGCAACAAATATTAGAGTAATAGGTTTAATGATCCCAGTAATTATTATTTTGGTACATTACATTGAAATTCTTAGAGATAACAAAAAAAATTCTCAAGCAATATTTTTTTTAATTTTTTTTACTTTGTTGTTCACTTATCTTTTTTGGCCATATCTGTGGTCAGATCCTATTTCAAAACTTTATGAAATAATTAATAGATTAAGCAGCTACGGCTGGACTGGATATAATTTTTATTTAGGGGAGTATATTAAAGCTACTAATTTACCTTGGCACTATTTTTTTATCTGGATAGGAATAACTACTCCAATTTTTTTTCTTGTTTTATTCCTTCTTGGTATTTTTAGTTATATTTTTAGGTTGGTAAAAAGATTATTAAACATTTCTGAAAACTTAGAAAATCTTAATGATTTATGGAGAGGAAAAAAAGAGTCAGAAGACTTTATTTTTTTAATTTGTTTAACTATTCCAATTATGATTGTAGTTCTACTAGGTTCTCCTCTTTATAATGGATGGAGGCATCTATATTTCCTTTATCCTTTTTTTATTTTATTTTCACTAAGAGGGCTTTATCTAATAAAAATTTTATTTTTGAAAAAAAAATTATTTATTTTTTATTTAATAGTAACCGCATCTATTTTAAATGTTGCGTATACGAATTATAAATACCATCCTTATCAAAATAATTATTTTAATTTTTTAGCAGGAAAAGAAGCAAATAAAAGATTTGATACAGACTACTGGGGCTTAAGTAATAAACAAGCCATAGAAAAAATTCTAAATAATGAAAAAAACTTTCCAGTAAAAGTTGCTTCTGTTAGTCAGATATCTTTAGAAAACAGCATGGATATTTTTGATATTAATAGAAAAAAAAAGGTTATTGTAACAAGTGTTTTAGAGGCCGATTATATTATAGACAATTATATCTACTGGTATGGTACTAAAGCTAAGAAAAAAGCAAAAATACCAAAAGATTTTAAACTTTTTTTTGAAAAAATTATTGATGAAAATAAAATATATTCCATATATAGAAAAGGTTAAATCAAATGAAAATATTTATTTATAAAGTTCTTGTTGTGGCATTTATTTTTGTCGTTGTTTTTGAAATTACAATAGGCTCACAAATAAAGAAAGCTAATCAAAAATTTGATTATTATTTAAGTAGTGAAGGAATTGAAAATTTTAAAATTAAGTTAAAATCTGAGATTGCCAAAGCTAATAAAAAAGAAAACCTTTTAGATCCTGAAGAGAAAGTTCTTATAAAAGGATTTATTGATAAAATAAGACAAGAAATTTCAGAGCCAAAAAAATAATTTATAATATAACTTTATGTTTTTAGGAAGAGTTAATATTTTTAGATCAGCACTTTCAAGATTTAGAAAAAAAATGATTGGTGAATTTAGAGAGGATGTTCTATCTGAGATTATTTGTAAAAATATAGTTAAATATATAAATAAAAATAAAAGTAAGAATATTAATTTTTTAGATTATGGAGCTGGTTATAGCCCAATATTAATCAGAAAAATTATTAAAAAATTATCAAATCAATACAAAAATAAAATATTCAAAGCATATTGTTATGATTTTTACGATACAAATAAAATTAAGCAATTAAATTCAAATAAAAAAATTATTTTTAAACATATTGATGAATTGAAAAGATCGAAAGTAAAAGTTTTTGATTATTGTTTAGTGGTAGATGTTATCCATCATATGAATATAGATAACAAAAAAAAGATAATTAATTTATTGAAATTCCTTAAAAAAAAATCAAAATTAATTGTTATAAAGGATCACTTGCAATATGGTTTTTTTTCAAATCTTATTTTAATTTTTATGGATATCCTTGGAAATTATGGGGATGGAACTCCAATACCTGTAAAGTATTTTAATGAAACTATTTTTAATAATTTTACTCAAAAAGCTAAATTAAAAAATATCAAAATGATCAAAAGTATAAACCTATATAAACCTTATTGGCTTATAGTTGGAAATCCAAAACACCAATTTATTTCCTTACTTAAATGAAAAAAAAAACAATAAGGATAAGAGAAAAAACCATTAAAGATTTTGGAGATCAATGGGAAATTCATGGAGATATAAAAAAAAATTTCTGGTCTTCTAACTCTATGTTCGAAGACCATTTTGGAAAACTATTTAATCCATCAAATATTAAAAATAAAACTATTTGTGAAATAGGTTCAGGATCAGGAAGAATTTTGTCTATGTTACTTAGTTATAATCCAAAATTAGTCTACGGAGTTGAGCCATCTAATAATGGGTATAAAAAAATTAAAAAAAATTTAAATAACTTTAAAAATTTAAAAATTATTAATAAATCAGGAGAAAAATTTAAAGTATCAAAAACATTTGACTTTATTTTTTCCATTGGTGTTTTACATCACATTGTAAATCCCTCTGATGTAATTAAAAATGCAAGTAAACATTTAAAAAAAAATGGATCATTATTAATTTGGGTTTATGGATACGAAAATAACAAATTTTATATAATGATTTATAGTCTTTTAAGTTTAATTACAAAAATTTTACCTGATAAATTGCTTGATATATTTTCTTCAGTCCTAAATTACCTTATAGAACCATATATTTATTTATGTAAATTCATTAATTTGCCATTAAAAAATTATTTATTAAATGTCTTTGCAAAATGTGGATGGAAAGAAAGAAAATATATTATCTTTGATCAACTTAACCCAGCTTATGCTAAATATTATAAGAAGGAAGAATTAAAAGAGTTATTAATGAAAAATGGATTTAAAAATATAAAATTTTATCATAGACATAAATATAGCTGGACTGTTAAGGCAAAAAAGTAATATGAATTGATAAATCATGATTAATAAAAAAATTAAAGATTTTGTAAAAAATAAAAACAAACAAAAAATTATTTTTACAGCAGGACCCGGCAGTCTTACGAAGGAAAATATTATGGGTCTCGCACCTTGTTTTGGAAGAGGAGATAATCTTTATAAAAAAACTGAAAATAAAGTTTTATCTAAATTAAAAAAAATATCTGGTCACAAAAATATAGTATCAATGCAGGGCTCAGGAAGCTTAGCCTTAGAAATAGTTGCTTTAAATTTTTTATTTGGAAAAGTTTTAATTGTTTCCACAGGATATTATTCTGATAGACTTTTTGACTTATCTTTAAAAGCAAAAAAAACCAATAAATATATTAAATATATTAAAAAAATTAACTGGCAGTCCATAAATAAGATAAAAGAAAAATTTGATTGGGTATGGGCTTGTCCTACTGAAACTAGTCGAGGTTTAAAGTTACCAATTAAAGATTTAAAAAAACTGGCTAAAAAAGCTCGTGCCAAATTAGCACTTGATGCCACGGCATCATTTGGATTAGAAAATAATCATAACCTTTCAGATGTAACATCTTTTAGTTCTTGTAAAGGTCTCTTTGGTTTAACCGGAGCTAGTTTTATTTGTTATAATAACCAACCAAAAAACAAAATTAATTTATTTTATTTAGATTTAAATAGCCATAAAAATAAAAAAATGACAGGTCCTTATCATGCAATTCAATCCTTGGAATTTATTTTAAAAGATTACAATAAATTTAAAAAATCTGTAGTCATGAACAAAAAAAAGATTACAAAAAAGTTTAAAAATTTTTTAGTGTATGAAAAAAAAAATCAACCTCTTCTTTGTACCTATTTAAGTTGTAAAATTAAACCAAAATTATCGAAAGTAATTTTATATAAACCTAGAATAAATTTATCAGGATCAGTAATTTGTCATTTAGGTGAAGCTCATTTAAAAGGTAAGTCAAAGGGTAAAATAATTGACTATTTAGACATTGATGATTAATAAAAAAAAAAGAAAAAAAAGAATAATGGTTGATTTAACTTGTTCCATATTACATCATGGCCATATACGACTTTTAAAAAAAGCATCGAAGATAGGAAGGGTCGTAGTTGCGTTAACTTCTGATGACGATATAAAAAAAGTCAAAAAATTTACCTCGCCGCTTAATTTTAGTCAAAGAAAAGAAATATTGCTCTCGATAAAATACGTTTATCAGGTAGTAAAATCAAAGTGGTCAATTACTGATAGTTTTTTAAAAAAACATAACATTGATTTTTTAGTGCATGGAAATGATAACCGGAATAAAATTAGCACTAAATATTTGAAAATTTTTTCAAGAACTAAAAAAATAAGTAGTACATTAATTAGATCTAAAATTTATAAAAATTAAAATATGTTTAGCTATCAATTTCTAAGAAAAAAACAATACAAAGATCAAAAAAAGGCTTTTAAAAGTCTTGGCAAAAATCAAAGTATAGATAATTGGTCATCCATACCCTACACCTGTTTAAAAGCTAGATTAAACTTAGAAATATCTGTTCTATTTATTTATTTCATTCAACATTTAAAAGTGACACCTAATTTTATTTCGTTAATATTTGCTTTTTTAAGTATTTTGAGTGGAATATTTCTTGCATCAAATAACAATATATTAATCTTATCTGGTTTAATTATAATTTTTTTCTATGGTTTTTTAGATCAAGCTGATGGTTTATTAGCAAGAATTACCAATCAAGCATCCGAAGCTGGAGAAATTTTGGACGCGTGGGTTGGGCATTTATCAACTTTTAGTTTTACAATTGGTTTTGGTATTTATTTATATAATTTAAATCAAGAAAAAATTTTTATTTTTTTAATATTAACTTTTCTTCTTATAAAGTCATTAGATATTAAAAATTTCTCATTTATTCTATCTTATTATACTTTAATTAATTCTAAAAAAAAATTAAATCTTAAGTTTTTAAATTATAAAAAAGGTAAGAATAAAATATCGAAAAAATTGATTTTTATAAAGAATTTTTTTCAAAATTTTTTAGACAATAGAGCAAGATCTACTGACTTTTTATGTCTTCTAATACTTATTAATACTTTTTTTTACAGTATAAGTTTTATAAATTATTTTTTTTATTATATAATATTCAAAAATTTAGTTTTGTTTTTAGGTAGTTTTTATCTAATTATTATTAAAAAATTTTAAAATTTGAATCTTATGCGTTCGTAGCTCAACTGGATAGAGCGTCTGACTTCGGATCAGAAGGTTGAGGGTTCAAATCCTTCCGGGCGCACCATTTAAAATCCAAATTACTTTTTGGATCTAATATATTTCTTTTCAAATTTTTTAAAAAATTGATAAACTTTTAAGCTTCTTAGATAGTTTTTAATATATTCCTTGTTTTCATTTGCGTCATTAGAAAATCCTACTCTACTTTTAAATAGAGTCATATTTTTCATATTTTTATTAATAATTTCTTCTTTTGGTCGACCAAAAGAAAAATAATATAAAGCCAATGATTTTCTTGAGATATTATTTGGACACGCTAATGGATCAGGATGTCCATGATTACTAAAATCCGTGGTAGAAAAAATAACCATTTTATTAAATATAGGAGCAATTTTTTTAATACATCTTTCCATTTTTTTGTCCCAGAGTTCTAAATCTCCTCCATAGCTTTTTTCCCACTCTTTATTAAGGTAAATTAAAACATTAATCCGTCTATCTAAATTAAAAAAGGGATGGCGGTTGAAATCGGTGTGAACTTTTAAAACTCCTCCTTTTTTTATTTCGTGTAAGCCCCCTCCTTCCAGATAAGGATCTGATAAAAGTTTTTCTTTAATACCTGTTATATTTTGTAGGAACAGTAAAAATGTTTTTGAGTTTAGAAAATCAAATAAAAGTTTAATATTATATGGAAAATTTTCATACTTGTTATAAGATAATTTAACTTCATTTTGATTAGTATATTTTTCAGAATCCTGAATACTTTGAAGGTTTGGAAATTGACTCAATACATCATTTAAAAAATTATGATTAAAAATATTTTTAAAAACTATGTGTGGATAAGGACTAGCGTTTTTGTAATTTTCTCTTTCATTTAAAGCTACTTGATTAAGATCTTTAAACTCTTGAGAAAGAATATCAATTTTTGAGCTCATATTATCCAATCTTTAAATTTATTTAAATTATCATATATATATTTCGGATAAGTGTCATCAATGTTAACTTTTTTATAGCTAAAACCTAAATCAAAGATATTTTCTTGTGATTTAATTTTTTTCTCTATTCTATCTATATTTTTAAATTTTTCTTGATTTCTTTCACCATGGGAAAAAGAAGAGATTTTTTTTAGAATTTCATCTGGCGACTGCAAATAAGAAAAATGCCATCCCGCGTCTTTAATTATTTGGATATCTCTAATTTTATCAAATCGCCAAAAAGGATAGTGTTTAAATTTTAAGTTTCTTAACCACTGAGGCGAGATTAAATTTTTCTTTAGACAAATTTTTGAACCGTGCCAATCGCCTTCTGAAGTATTAAGGAGGTTTAATTTGTAGTCAAATTTTTTTTGAACAAAAACAGCATATCTTTTTTTTTGATCAAGATATTTCAATTTTTTTAAGTCAGGAATTTCGTCAACATCAGAAATAATAATCAAATCATTATCAGAGCATTTTTTTAAACCCCTCATTATTGAATTTCTCTGATGTTGTTCTACTAAAGAATTTTGACCAGTATGTGGTTTTTTAATATTTTGTTTAGTGTCTTCAACAACTACATAAATTATTTTATTTTTAAATTTTTTATAATTATCTATATTAAAATTTAATCTTTTATTATTCCCTTGGTGGTCTGTAGTTGACTCAACTACTACAAAATAATTTACATGTTCATTTAGTATGTTTAATCGTAAATCAAGAACAGTTTCCTCATTATAATATTGAAAACAATCATATATTGCCATTACCGATTTATATTGAAAAAAATTTAAATACTCAAACTATTCTTTAAAAAAAGAAACGATCTTCAAAATTACTAACTTCATTTGGCAAATTTAAATGTAAATCTTGAGAGATTTGTTTTAACAATTCTAATTGACCAAAAATTAACATAATTGCGATAAACTTATTTTTATTTTTTTTTATTAGACTTTGACCTTTTTCAGTCCTGTAATTTGGAATGAATATCATATCCATTTCTGTTGCTAGTCTTGTTTTATGAGATCCTATGTCTCTAAATTCACAAACTATGTAACCCAAGTCATCCAAAAGACTTATTAATTTTGACCAGCTTGGGACACCTTTATACATTGAAAATATTTGAACTTCTAATCTTATGATTATGGGTTGATAGGTATTCATTCCTTTTAGGATTTCAAATTCTGCTCCTTGAGTATCAATTTTTAGATATTCAATTTCGTTAACATTAATTTTTTTTAAAGCTTCATTCATCTGGATACACTCAACCTCTAAAGTCTCAGTGACTTTTAAAGAATCAATGTCTTTTTGTTTAAAATTATAAACTTTAAATGCTGATTTATCAGGTTCAAACATTGATGAACTTCCAAGTCTATTTCCCAAGATATAAATTTTTCTTTTTGTTGAAGAACTCCAAAGAGCTTTATCAATGACATATTTATATTTTTTTTTAAGTTTTTCAGATTCAGATTTGATCGGTTCGACCATTATTGGCTCAAAGAAATTATTATATTTTTTTGGAAAAAATAATTCAGAATTAAAACCACCTTGAGCACCGACATCTAATGCTCTTAGTTTTTGATCTTGAATTAAGTTTTCTATTACACTGGAAAAATTATAAAAGTTATTTGATTTTGCGCTCTCATTGTTTAGAAAATTAATTACTCTTTTATTTATTTTAAGTTTGATTAAGATTTTTGAAAAAATCGGTAATATTAATTTTATGAAACTTCTTACAGACTTACAAAGAAATTTTTTTATCATTTAATGAACTCTACTTTTTCGTAAATGTAGTAAGACCAATTTTTTTACCTTCAATCACAGACGATGAACAGTGCATATTGGTCCTATCAAAAATTAACATTGATCCTAACTCCCATTTGTATACTAACTCAACTTCTAATCCTACTAAGTTTTCAATTTTTTCATGTTTTAAATATTTTTCATGCATTTCTTTGTTAAATGGCTTATCGCCAAATTTTCCAATATGATCGGACGATCTTATATTTTGACCATAATTTAATTTTTTTAAACTTAATTCTTTTTCATCAATGGTGAAATTAGTAGATTTTCCATAATATCTATTTTTAAAAATAACCGTACTTCCTATAGGAGTTAATGGGATTAAGCTCTGTTTATAAATTTGATCTTCAAAATTAAAACCGCCATCCATGTGAAGTCCTATTGGATTATAACTTTCTTGAAATAAACCATAAATATCCTTGCCCTCATCAGTTTTTAGATTATCCATTTTAAAGTCACCAATTTGTTCTTTTAACCTCTCGTAAAATAAATTTTCTAATTCTTTACTATAATCTAATAGCCATCTTTTTTTAATAACATTCTGTTTTTTATTATGGAGCGTGGTTGGCAGTTTATCATATAGATTTAAAAATTTTGTTATTTCTTCCTGATTAAAAAGATTCTTAATCACTCGAGGAGGACTTTCAAATTTTTTAATTTCTTGAATTTTTTCGTGCATAATTTTATTCACCAATATTGATTAAAGTACCTCTTATTCTAGCTCCAAAATAAGCCCAGTAAAAAATTATTACTCCAAATATAAAGTAAAGACCAGATATAAAAATTGATATTATTATTTGGTTATAATTTACAATATTATGAATTAAAATGTTTCTCATTTCTTCAAAAATATGAACCAATGGAAGTAATTTAGATAAAATTTGTAACCATTCAGGTAATATTTCTATAGGGTAATAAATACACCCAAGAGGAGCTAAAAAAAATAAACTAGCCCAAGCAATATTTTCAAAAGACGGACCAAATCTAATTAATCCCGATGTTACCAATAAACCTAAAGAAATTCCAAAAATATATAACCCTAAAAGTAAAAAAAGAAGAGGTAGACCTAAACTAAAAATTGAAACTCCAAATAAAGGAATTGCCAATAACGCAGCAGGTATTAAGCCAATCATGGTTCTTAAAATAGCAGTAAGAGTTAAAGCAGTAATTATTTCACTAATTTTAATTGGTGCTATAAAAAGATTTGTAAAATTTCTGCTCCAAATTTCTTCTAAAAACATCATATTATAGCTTATGCTAGTTCTAAATAAAAAGTCGTACAAAATTGCGGCTGTTAGGATTATCCCAACGGTATTGCTATAATAGGCAGATTCCATTGTAAAAAATTTTGAGATAAAGCCCCACAAGAATATTTGAATTGTTGGCCAGTAGATTAAATCAAGAATTCTTGGAAAAGAGCTTTTAATTAAATAAATATGTCTTAAACTTAAACCGTAAATTTTATACCAATTCATTTTTATTTCTAGCTATTTTTAAAAAAGTATCTTCTAAATTATTTCTTCCATGTTTATCTATTAATTGTTTACATGTTCCCCGGTCGACAATTGTACCTTCTTTCATCATTATTATACTGTCACAAAGCCTCTCAACTTCTGACATATTATGAGATGCAAGCAAAACTGTTAATTCGTTATTCGATTTATAATTCTCAATATATTTTCTAACAAAATCTCCTATGTCTGGATCTAAACTTGCTGTTGGTTCATCTAGAAACAATACCTTAGGTTTGTTAACCAAAGATTTTGCCAGAGAAACTCTATTTTTTTGTCCAGAAGACAATTCTCCATTTTTTTTATTTAAAAATTTTTTAAGATCTAAGTCATTTGAAATATCCTCTATTCTTTTGTTGATGTTTTTTACTCCATATAACCGTGCATAAATTTCTAGATTTTGTTTAACAGTTAATTTTTTTGGTAGCTCGATATATGGTGATGCAAAGTTAACTTCACTAAGAATTTTAATCTTTTTAAAACTGTTAATGTCGCAATTATCCATTAAAATTTTACCTTCAGTTGGTTTAATTAGTCCTAGCATCATCCCAATTGTAGTTGTTTTTCCACAACCATTAGGACCTAAAAGACCTAAGGTTTTATTTTTTTCTATTTTAAAATTAATATTATTAACTGCTAAAAAATTATTGAATTTTTTACTTAAATTTTTTACTTCTATTTTCATTATATATTAGCTGCGTGTTTAAGTCGGTCATTAATTGCTATACCGATATTTTTATTAGGAATTTTTACAACGTAAATTTTCTTATATTTTAATTTTTTTATTTTTCTAAAAATTTTATACAAATTTGAAGCTGCTTCTTTTAAATTTGCCTTTTTACTTAAATTAAAGGAATTTTTTGACATTTTATATTTTTTACCAAAAATTATGAACGCATGTTCTTTAACACTATTTTTCTGGTTTAATACAATAGGAATACCTGGTGAATAATGTTTTTTTAGAGACCCCGGAGATTTAATTAATTTAATTTTTTTAATACAGACAACTTGTTTTTTAAGGACTTTACTTATCTCAGCTAAACTTATTGCTCCTGGTCTTAATATTTTAACTTTTCCTGTTAAATCAACAACTGTTGACTCGATACCAATTTTTGATTTTCCACCATCTATAATCATTTGAATTTTTTTATTGAATTCTTCAGCAACATCTTTTGCTGTAACAGGACTAATCCCACTTGATTGATTTGCACTTGGAATAGCTAAGGGAAAATTTATTTTATTTAAAATGGTTCTTATAATTTTGTGCTGAGGAAACCTTATAGCTATTGTTTTTAATTTAGCCGTTGCAGTTGAGTTCACTTGAGAGTCTTTAGTTTTTTTTAAAACAAAAGTAATTGGACCGGGAGAAAATTTTTCATATAATTTGTAAAAATCTTTATTTAAGATAACATCTTTTTTTGCATACTTTATGTTTGAATAATGAATTATCAATGGATTTTTTGTAGGTCTTTTTTTTAGTTTGAATATTTTTTTAATTGATGTTTTTGAGTAAGCATTCCCTGCAAGACCATAGACTGTTTCAGTTGGTAGTCCAATTATACTATTTTTTTTTAAAATATTTACAGTTTTAGAGAGAGTATTTTTGTTAAATCTAAATATATTTCCATAGATATTTTTCATAATGTTATTATTATATGTTAAATGAAAAATCAAAATATTCTAGGTGACATAAAAAGTAAATCAATAAAAGAAGCCAGAGAAGAAATCAATGAAATCTTAAAGAAATTAGAAAGCAATGATGTAGATTTAACTAGCTCGATCAAGGATTATCAAAGATTGATAGAGCTTAATCGACATGTTGATACTTTATTTAAAAAAAAAAATAAAGAGATAATTTCGTTGACTAAAAAAAATAAATTAAAATGATAAAAAAAAAGCTTATTTCCAACTCAAGAAAAATTGATTTTTTTTTAAAAAAATATTTGAATAAGCAAAAGCACTCTTTATTAATTGATCCAATGAAATACGGTTTATTATATGGAGGAAAAAAAATTAGATCTTCCGTTATACTTGATACCGGAAAATTATTTAATTTAAAATTTAACAAACTAGTTAATTTATGTGCAGCAGTTGAATGTATACATTCATATTCATTAATTCATGATGACCTTCCATGTATGGACAATGATTCTGTAAGGCGAGGAAAACCCTCAACTCATGTAAGGTATGGAGAGTCCACAGCGGTTCTTGCAGGTAATTCTTTATTAACTTTAGCTTTTGAAATTATAGCAGACAAAAAATATAAAATAGATTCAAACTCTAAAATTGAAATTATTAAATATTTAGCTTTCTGTTCAGGCCACACAGGTATAGCGGGAGGCCAAGAATTAGATTTAAGTTTTGAAAAAAAAAGAAAAAATTCAAAACAAATTATAGATATGCAAAGAAAGAAAACAGGTAAATTATTTAATTTTTGCTGTTATGTTTCTGGAGTTATAGCAAAAAAAAATAAAAAAGAAAAAATTTTTCTAAGCAGTTTAGGTGAAGATTTAGGTTTATTGTTTCAATTAGCTGATGATTTTTTAGACGTCAAAGGTTCAAAAAAAATAACTGGTAAACCAACTAAAAAGGATAGTACAAAAGGAAAATCAACATTAATAAATTTAATGGGTTACAAAAAAGCCTATAAGTATGCAAATAATTTAAAAATAAATATATTGAGAAAACTTAAAAAACATGGAAAAAAAGCTAAAGATTTAAATGAAACTATTGAATTTATATTAGGAAGAAATTTTTAATGACGAGACTATTAGACCAAATTAACTTTCCATCAGACTTAAGAAAATTTCAAAAAGATAAACTTAATCAAATTTCTAAAGAACTTAGAGAAGAATTAATAAATGTAGTCTCAGAAACTGGTGGACATTTAGGGGCCGGACTGGGCGTAGTGGAGCTTACAGTTGCGTTGCATTATGTTTTTGATACTCCTAAAGATAAATTAGTATGGGATGTAAGCCATCAATGCTATCCACATAAAATTATAACTGGAAGAAAAGATCAAATTAAGACTCTGAGAAAAGGGGGCGGACTTTCAGGTTTTACTAAAAGAACAGAAAGTGAGTATGATCCATTTGGTGCAGCACATAGTTCTACTTCTATCTCTTCAACTTTAGGTATATCAGTTGCCAAAAAATTATCTAATAATAATAATAATGTCATAGCTGTTATTGGAGATGGAGCTATGAGTGCAGGTATGGCTTACGAAGCAATGAATAATGCCGGCGCACTAAAATCTAAGCTTATTGTTATTTTAAATGATAATGACATGTCTATAGACAGACCAGTAGGATCAATGAGCAAATATTTGGCAAAACTCCTTTCTGGTAGATTATATTTTAGTTTTAGAGAAACTATAAAATTGATTACTTCAGCTTTTTCAAAAAGATTCAGTCAAAAAGCTGGTAAAGCAGAAGATGTTTTAAGAGGCATAGTTTCAGGAGGAACACTTTTCAGCGAATTAGGATTTTATTATATTGGGCCGATTGACGGACATGACGTAAACAATTTAACTCAAATATTTGAAAATGTAAAAACATCTAACCATCAAGGTCCAATTCTTATCCATGTTAAAACTCAAAAAGGAAAAGGATATAAGCCTGCAGAAGAATCCGGTGATAAATACCATGGAGTATCTAAATTTAATATAACTACTGGAGTACAAGCTAAATCAAAATTAAATGTTCCTACATATACAAAAGTTTTTGCAGAAACTTTAATTAAACATGCAGAGCAAGATACAAAAATTATAGGTATTACTGGAGCAATGCCTTCAGGAACAGGATTAAATTTATTTGGTAAAAAATTTCCTGACAGAATGTTTGATGTTGGTATAGCTGAACAGCATGCAGTAACTTTTGCAGCTGGACTTGCGACAGAAGGATATAAACCATTTGCGGCTATATATTCTACCTTTTTACAAAGAGCCTATGATCAAGTTGTTCATGATGTAGCTCTTCAATCACTTCCTGTTAGGTTTGCAATAGATAGAGCAGGATTAGTAGGAGCTGATGGCCCAACACATGCAGGCTCATTTGATATTACATATTTAACAACTTTACCTAATTTTATAGTAATGGCTGCAAGTGATGAAGGTGAATTAGTAAAAATGACAAATACCGCTGTGAACATAAATGATTGTCCATCTGCTTTTAGATATCCAAGAGGTAATGGGTATGGAGTCGAACTACCTAATATTACTGAAGTTTTAGAAATTGGAAAGGGGAGAATTATTAAAGAAGGAAAAGAAGCTGCTATTTTAAATTTTGGTGCTAGGTTAGAAGAGTGTAAGAAAGCATCTGAAATCCTTAAAGAAAAAGGAATTAATATTACAATTATCGACGCTAGATTTGCCAAACCTTTAGATGAAAAATTAATTATGGAAATTGCTACGACTCATGAAGTAGTTATTTCAATTGAAGAAGGGTCTATCGGTGGATTCGGTTCCCATGTTATGCAATTACTATCTGATAGAGGNGTGTTTGATAAAGGATTAAAATTTAGATCAATGATATTTCCGGATAATTTTATCGATCAAGATACACCCAATCAGATGTACGTTAAAGCAGGTTTAGACTCTATTGCCATTGTNAAAAAAGTAGAAGACACGTTAAAATCAAACATTATAATTGCCAAAAGTAAAAAGTCAGTTTAAAAATACCTATATAATTTATGAAAAGATCCAAAGTATTATTGTGTGCACCTAACTTATTAGTTAATGAGGGAGAGTTAAANAGAATAGAACCTCCATTAGGTCTTTTATTATTTGCTCCTTTGCTTATCAAAGATGGTCATGAAGTTCTGATTAAAGATTTTGCTTTGGAAGGTTGGGATATAGAAAAACTTATAGATAGTAAAAATAAAAGATATTTAAAAGGACAAACTGATGAATATATAGCTAAAACTATATCAGATTTTAATCCTGACNTTATAGGTATTTCAGTCTTATATTCTAGCTTAATAGACTCAGCAAAGGATGTTGCGAGAATAGCAAAAAGAGTTAATCCTAATATTAAAGTTATAGTTGGTGGAAATTGTATTTCAAATTCAGTAGTTGATTATAAATATGCAAAAGCAGATCCAGGAATGGGTTTACCAGACTATATTACTCATTTTGAAGGTGAGGATTTTGATTATGCGATGACAGGNGAAGCAGAATATCCATTTTTAGATTTTGTAAATGCAATATCCAGAAATCAAGATGTTTCAAATATTCCTGGTTTAATAATTAAGACAGGACCAAAAAANTATAAAATAAACCCAGCTAGCGTTTTAACGGATCTAAACAGGCTGCCTCGTCCCGCAAGACACCTTATAGACATGGAGGCTTATTTCAAAATTGGACATTTTCATTCTTCAAAATCTAGATCTAAAAGAGTTTTATCAGTAATGTGTTCAAGAGGATGTCCAGAAAAATGTACTTTTTGTACAACTCCAGAGGTATATGGAAATTTGACTAGATGGCGNTCAACGGAGCATATAATGGATGAAATAAAAAACCATGTAAAAGAATTTAAGATTGGGGAAATACAATTTAACGATGATACTTTAACAGTAAATAAAAATAACTTGTATGCATTATGTAAAGAACTCGACAAGATAGGACTTCCTTGGTGTACACCGAACGGAACAAAAGTAAATTATCATTTAAAAGAACAATATGACATGTATAAAGCTATGCATGACTCAGGTGCCTATCAAATTACATTGGCTTGTGAGAGTGGAGTTCAAAGAGTTTTAGATAATATTATAAATAAAAGATTACCAGTAGAGACTATTATGCCAGCAATAGAAAGAGCGAAAAGAGCTGGTTTACTGGTACATACTTTTTGGATACTTGGTTTTCCAGGAGAAACTCGTGAGGAAATGCAACAAACAATCGATTTTGCTCTTCAATGTGGAGCAGATAGTTTTTCATTCTCTGTTTTAGCTCCCTTACCAGGAACACCAATATATAGGCAGGCTTATAAACAAAATTTNTGGTGGGAAGGAAGAGAGTCATTTAACAGTCTTAGAACATCATTAATTAAAGTCGACGGGTTTGATAACCCTCAAGATTTTGAAAAATTTGTTTATGACGCAAATATTAAGGCTAACTTAATATTAAAACAAAATAATCCTAAAAGATTTGAATATAAGTACGGTAAAAATGCTGACGAGACTTCTTTAATGAAGCAAACTTAATTTTTATTTAGCCACATTGTGCTTTNTGCATTAAATAATGATCTAATAAAACACAGCTCATCATAGCTTCACCAATTGGAACTGCTCTAATACCCACACATGGGTCATGTCTCCCTTTCACAGAAATTTTAGTATTTTTTCCTTTTTTATCAATTGTTTTCCTACTCGTCAAAATCGATGAAGTTGGTTTAACAGCAAATGACGCAATAATATTTTGACCAGAAGAAATTCCTCCTAAAATTCCACCAGCATTATTTGTTTCAAATCTAATCTTTCCAGATCTTTTTCTTATTTCATCAGAATTTTCTTCACCACTTAAAAATGCAGAATTCATACCTGAACCAATATTTACTCCTTTTACTGCGTTTATACTCATTAAAGCTGCAGCAATATCTGTATCTAATTTTGAATAAATAGGAGCACCTAAACCAACAGGAATACCTGAGGCTCTTAGTTCTATGATAGCTCCACAAGATGATCCCGATTTTCTTACTGCTAGAAGATATTCTTCCCATAATTTCAATGAAGATTTNTCAGGACAAAAAAACGGATTTTTTCTAATTTCAGAATTGTTCCATTTTTCTTTATCGCATGACATTAATCCTAATTGTGTAACCGCTCCAATAATATTAAATTTAAAACCTATTAATTTTTTTAAAACTATTTTAGCTACTGCTCCAGCAGCAACTCTACAAGCTGTTTCTCTAGCAGACTGTCTTCCACCACCCCTAAAATCTCTAATTCCGTATTTTTTAAAATATGTAAAATCTGCATGACCAGGTCTAAATTTNTNTTTTATGNNACTCATAATCTNTTGAT
>NHHT02000013.1 GCA_002170875.2 Pelagibacteraceae bacterium TMED170
ATGGCTTTAGCTAATAAAGTTTTACCAGTTCCTGGAGGACCAATTAATAATGCACCTTTTGGTATTTTTCCGCCAAGTCTACTAAATTTTTTCGGGTCTTTTAAAAATTCAACTATTTCTTCAACTTCTTCTTTTGCTTCTTCAACCCCAGCTACATCATTAAAAGTAACCTTGCCCTGAGCCTCATTTAAAAGTTTTGCTTTAGATCTTCCAAAACCCATCGCCCCACCTTTTCCTCCTTGCATTTGTCTCATAAAAAAAATCCATACACCTATAAGAAGTAGCATAGGGAACCAAGATAAAAGTATTCCCAGTAAAGATGGCATTTTATCTTCGATAGGAGTTGCAACAATACTTACTCCTTTTTCTGAAAGCTTTTCAACTAAATTGGGATAGCTAGGAGAAAAAGTTCCAAATTTAGTACCGTCAGACAATATTCCTGAAATATTATTTCCCTGTATATTAACTTCTACTACTCTTCCTGTATCCACTTCATCTAAAAACTTTGAAAATGGAATATTATTTTTGGAAGATTTAACTTTGTTAGGATCCTGAAATAAATTAAATAACCCTACTGATAGGAAGACAATTATTGCCCACATGATTAAGTTTTTAATATTCATAATCTAATAAATAAGTATTTTTTAATAATAAACAAGTGATAATAAAATTTAATTTGTTTGTAAATGTGGCAAATTATATAAAAAATTGATCGATTTTAGGCCTCTTTTTTAATTGAAAGGTAATTTCCTGTTTTTGTAATTAAACACCTGGAAAGTGTAAACTTTTTTTGTTTCTTCAAATTAAGTAATTTAATAATATTTAAAACTTTTATTGATCTTGGAGGATAATAAGATTTAGAAAAAATCTTAATTGCCTCACTAATCACTTTAAATTGAATTTCAGAAGATTCTAGTAAAAGTTTTTTATAGTTGACTATAAATTCATTAGGTTTTTTCTTCACATTCAAGCTAAATACCTTCTGGGTATATGTTTTAAGCGTTTCATTTGCAGAAGCTAAATTTTTAATTGATTTAATTACTTGATCATAATGAATACCATTTTTTTCAAGAATTTTTTTTAAATGACGAATTCTAGTTCTCAAATATTTAGGGTTATTATTACTTGGATCTTTAATTACTTTTACGAAGATTTTTTTTGTAATAAAGATGAGATCTTTCTTTTTAAAATCTAAAAGTGGTCTAACTAAATTTATCTTTTTATCTAATTTAGTAATAAATTTCATAGATGAAAGTCCTTGAACTCCGCTACCTCTAGATAATCTAATCAAAAAAGTTTCGACTTGATCATCGCTATGATGGGCTGTTAAAATATGATTTGCTCTAACTTTTCTGCTAAAATCTGATAATAGCTTATATCTTATTTTTCTTGCGTTACTTTGAATATTTTTTTCGATTTTTTCATCTTCATTTGTCAAAATTGTAAGAGAAATATTTTGTTTTTTTAAAATTTTTTTAGCCTGAATTGCCTCTCTCTTAGAATTCTTTCTTATCGCATGATCAACCAAAACAAAGAAGACTTTCATTTTTTTTTCTGATTGTAAAACTTTAGTTAGTACAGCTAAGCAAAGACTGTCTGGTCCACCAGAAACAGCAACGATTAATTTTTTTTTATATAAAGGTTTTAAAGAATTTTTAAAAATAGAATAAATAGAAGAAATTTTTTGATTACTTTTAATTATACTTTTAAGATTTAGCACATTTGAATTTTTTTTGTTCATATTGTGCTTTTTGTAAAACTGACTTACTTGCTTTTGGATATTGTTTTTTAATTCCAGTAATCATAGTACATCCTTGATCTTTTTCACCAAGTTGAACCATAGTAATTCCAAGTTTTAAAAGATTATCGGGCGCCTTTTTACTTTTTGGATAATTTTGATATCCATCTAAATAAGCTGATGCTGCATCTGAATATAGTTGTCTTATTCTAAAAGTTTCGCCGTACCAATATTGAGCATTACCAGCTAAATCATGTTCTTTATTTTTATCTATAAATTCTTTTAATGCATACTCTGCTGTTTCGTAATCACCTATCTTTATAAAACTAACAGCAAAATCATATTGTTCTTTGGGTGGCTTATTAGGTAATATCGATGAAGCCTTTTCTGCATCTTCAGTAATAACAGTTGCCGCACTTTCTATAGATTGTGTTTCTTGATTTTCAGGTAAATTATTAGTGGTATAAGCAGGTGCTGCGCCAAAATCTTGAGCCTTATCTGTTCCAGGAAGTTTTTTAATAGAAGATTTCTTTTTATCTTTAGGTGTCATGCTCAAAGCATTAGTCTCTAAATCATTAAATCTTAATTGAGAATCTGATTGAATTTTAGTTACTCTATTCGATAACTTATCTAACTTAAAATTTACTTCTTCAAATTGGTTAGTTAAACTTCGAAATTGTTCTTCAATTTCGTTTAATTTTAATAAATGTTTTGTTAATGTATCTTCATCAAGATTAGTAGATGATATTCGAGTACCAGTAATATCAGAACTTTTATACACTGCCTTTTCTAGAGTTTTAAGATCTTGAGAAATAATCAGAATTTGTTGTTCAATAACATCCATTTTTTCTTCTTCAGATTTTAATGACGTATTAAAAAAATTTAATACGAAAACAATTAAAATAATTATTTTTAAATTTTCTTTAAATATTTTCATTAATTCATTTTTAGAGATACAAAATGGCAAAAAAAAGACCTCTTCAGCTTCAACTAAAGAGGTCTTTAAAATTACTTATTCTTCCTGTACTTTATTAATTTACTTTAACTGTAACTGATCTTCTGTTTTGAGACCAAGCTAACGGAGTAGAAGCAGTATTTACAGGTTTTTCTTTTCCATAACTTATTACAGAAATTCTTTTTCCTGAGATTCCGTAAGTCATTAAATAATCTTTAGCTGAATTNGCTCTTCTNTCNCCTAAAGCTAAGTTGTACTCTCTTGTACCTCTTTCATCAGCGTGNCCTTCTATAGTTACGTTAAGTTTNTTATTTTTTCTTAAATACGTAGCTTGTTTTCTTAAAGTAGCTCTTGCAGCAGTGGTAAGATTAGATTTATTAGTTGCAAAAAATACTCTATCTGGAACGCCAGATGCTAAATACTCTACTGTATCTGTTCCAGTATAAACATCTCCATCTACGGAACCTGTCTTTTTAGCAGCACAAGCACTTAGCGCTAATGTCGCTAATAAAACTATTAGTATATTTTTTAAATTCGTTTTAAATTTCATATTTTCCCCTTAAGGTTTAAAGTTGTAAGAATATTTCAAATTATATTACATTATTCAAGTCTAAATTACATAAATTTTACCTCACTTTGATAACAATGAAGACCAAGATGGGTCTGAAGCATCGGTTTCTGTGGTTATTTTTCTCTCATTATAACCAGTAATATCAATCGACCATAATTTTGCTGAATGGCCCTTGCCCTTGCTATCAGATTTTGTTTCTCTATAAAATATCAAAACTCTTCCATTAGGTGACCATGAAGGTGCTTCTTGATAATAATTTTCAGTAAGTAACCTTTCTCCTGTTCCATCTGATCTCATTACACCGATATAAAATCGTCCTTTTCTGACTTTTGTGAAAGCAATCAAGTCTCCTCTTGGAGACCAAACAGGTGTTCCATAAAGTCCTTTTCCAAAAGTAATTCGCTTCACATTGCTTCCGTCACTTTTCATCACATAAATTTGCTGCAGGCCACTTCTATCAGAATTAAAACAAATATATTTTCCATCGGGAGAAAAAGATGGGGATGTATCAATTGAAGAATGTTCTGTAATTTTTTCTACTACCCTTGTTTCTAAATCCATAGTATAAATATCAGAATTTCCGTCTTTAGCAAAACTCATGATTATTTTTTTTCCATCTGGGGAAAATCTTGGAGCAAATGTCATACCTGGAAAATTTCCTACTACTTCCTGAACACCAGTTTCAATGTCCAATAAATAAACTCTTGGTAAATTTCTAAAATAAGATAAATAAGTCACAAGTTGATTTGCAGGATTAAATCTTGGGGTTAAAACCAATTCATTACCTAAAGTTAAATACTTTGTATTAGCACCATCTTGATCCATTATGGCTAATTTTTTTACTCTTTCATTTTTNGGTCCGCTTTCTGCAACATAAATTATCCTAGTATCAAAGTAGCCTTTTTCTCCAGTAAGTCTCTCNTATATTTTATCAGATATAATATGAGCCACNCTTCTCCAATTAGTGGGTGTTGTGGTAAATGCTAAAGCAAGCATTTCCTTTGATGCGGTAAGATCCCAAAGTCTAAACTCAACTTTTAATTTATTATCTTTAATTANAACCTTCCCGGTTATTAACGCTTGAGCTTTAATTAATCGCCAATCTTCAAATCTTGGTTTCAAATGTGCAATATCAGGTTTTTGAACAAATGANTCTTTTTGCAATGGATTAAATAAACCTGTTGACTTAAAATTCTTTTCNACTATTGAAGAAATATCTTCTCCTAATTCCTTTACTTTAATTTCTTTAATAATATCTGATTTAGGATCTACATGGAGAGGTGAAACTGCAATTGGAAGCGGATCAAGATTACCTCTTGTAATATCAACCTCGATTAAACTATGAGCTAAGTTAGTTTTAAAGAAGATCAATAAAATAATTAAAAATATTTTTTTCATTTTTTAACCTTTTAACATTTCTGTTGGATTAAAATTAAGTTGAATTTCTTTCCATTTTTCATAACCTGTTGGTGGAACTTTTAAAGGNTGGCANANTCTNANNGCTCTNANAGCACTTTCNGCTAANACTTTATAAAATTTTTGNCCNGGTCTATTCATTCTTTNATGGTCNANNATNTCNGATTTCATNATNGTTCCATCTTNTTTTAANTNTAATTTAATTCTNACTAANANATTNTCATCATATGGTAANCCNANNGGNACACTCCANCANCCAAANATNTGNGCTCTTAAAGCNTCTTCTTNNGANAGAGCTNAGNCCNGTNGCNAAAGNATTTTTNACGCTACTTTGAGTTAANTTNNTNGAANTTTTTTNNNTTATNGCNTNTTCNTCTTTNGCNTTATCAATTAAAGCAGCTATTTGATTTGTGTCAATAATTTCCTCTTTTTCAAATTCTGAAGATTGCCTTATTTCAGGTTTTATTTCTTTGGGATTTTGTTTTTTTTTAACTAATTCCTTTTTTTCTTTTTTATCATCTGGCATCGGTATTCTATCAGGTTTTTCTTTTGCTTTTGCTGATGGAGGTGCTTGCTCTGAGACTACTCTTTTTTCCTCTTTTTTAACCTCTTCGATTACTTTTCTAGCTTTGGGAGCAAAAGGAATATTTGTTTTATCTGAAATTCTTATTAACTCAACGGAAACTATTGGAGGTAGGTCTATTGGTTCCCTAACCATAAAAGGCAGACTTAATACGGTTAATAAAATTAGGACTATGTGAAAAGATATGGAGTAAATTATACTTTTTATCATTTAACATTTAGTTTTTGTAAGGCTCAGATATTAATGCAACTTTTGAAAAACCTGCTCCCGACAATGTTCCCATTACTTCTAAAACTCTTCCGTAATTAATTGTTTTATCTCCTCTAACGTAAATTCTTGTATCGGTTCTATTTTTTGCTATAGCTAAAAGTTTTGGAACAATTTTTTGATAAGTCACTTGATGTTCCTGAATAAAAATTTCACCTTTCGAGTTTATGCTTATTGTTAAAGGTTCTTGATCATCTGGTAATGAGTCAGCGGCTGACTCTGGTAAATCTACCTGGACTCCAACTGTTAGTAAAGGTGCGGTAACCATAAAAATTATTAAAAGAACCAACATTACATCTACAAATGGGGTAACATTAATTTCGCTCATAGGTTCGTTTCTAGAGCGATTTATTTTAAATGTCATAATTAAATTATTGATAAAAATCTTTTAGAAAAATTATCTATCCTAGCTATATATTTTTTTGAGTCACTGTTAAATTTGTTATATGCCACTACTGCAGGAATAGCTGCTAACAATCCTAGGGCTGTTGCAAATAAAGCTTCCGCGATTCCGGGTGCAACTATTGCTAAGCTTGTATTTCGTGAAATGGCTATGGATTGAAATGAATTCATAATTCCCCAAACAGTTCCGAATAAACCTATGAAGGGTGCAGTAGAACCAACTGTTGCTAAAAATGTAAAATGTTTTTCAATATTTTTAATTTGGTTATCTGTTGAAATTTCTAAGACTCTTTCCACTCTTGCGCTTTGAACAGAAGATGTTTTAGATCTTGTTCTTACCACTTCATTCATTGCTGATTGAAATATTTGTGTCATTGGGTCTTCTGATTTTGCAGGAAGAGTTTTGCTAAAGCCTTCGGCTGATTTAGATTTCCAAAATTTATCTTCGAATTTCTCAGTAGAATCATTAATCTTCTTAAACATTCTATATTTATCAAATATCAATGCCCAAGAATAAATAGAGCTCGCTATAAGTAAAACAATTACAGATTTAACTATTATGTCTGCTCTTATAAAAAGACTCCATAAAGAAAAGTCATTTGCTCCGCCTAAACCAACTACTTGTGTTGCTATTTCTTGTTCCATTTTGATTAAATACTTTTAGAATGTGTCATGAATTTGGCGCTTTTATTATGAAATTTAATTATTTTTACTTGTTTATTTTCAATCTTTAAATCTAGTTTCGCTGTAAAACCTCGCAATTAAGATTGCATCTGACTTATTTACATCTTTTTTTTTTGATAATTGATTGGAAATTGACGGATACATCTCTATCACTTTTGTGCGACTGGCATCTTTTGAGGAATTTATTAACTCAAAATGCTTTTTCCATTTTGCAGGTCTAACAAAAAAAATGGGTAAGCCTAGGGCTGCACAAATTCCTTTAATTGCACCAAAAGTTTGACCAAAATTAAACATACTAGTTACGCCCTGACCTGGCATTGCATTTACTTGCTCTACGACTATAGCGGTTTCTTCTTTGTTTTTAATATTCTGTTTTATTAATTCAACTAACTGGGCACTATTTAGTTGTCTTTTATTTTTCTTTCCTTCAGACATAACTGGCATGTCAAAAATTTTTTTTACTATGTGATTTTCCAATACTGCTATCGCTCCACTTAAACCTGGATCTATTCCAATAATTATCATTTTTAGTTTATTTTAATATTACAATTAATAAAGGTGTTTTGAACATCATCATCATCATCTAATGCTTCTAATATCTGAATAACTTTTTCATTCTGCTCGTTTGTCAAATCAATAATATTATAAGGTCTCCATTCTATTCCTGAATAATTAAGATTATCTATCTTTTTTTCAATATTATTTTTTACTTTATAAAAATCCTCTTTTTTTGAGACTATTTCATGCATATCAGATAAGCTCTCACAGTCTTGGGCTCCAGCATTTATAGCAACTTCAAAAATTTCTTCGTCAGTAAATTTTTCTTTTGAAATATGAATTATTCCACAATTAAAAAATAAGTGTGAGGTTGAACCGGTTTCTCCTAGTCTGCCACCATTTTTTTGAAGTATAGTTCTAATGTGAGATGCTGATCTATTTTTATTATCGGTCAAAGTTTCAATTATCAAAGCTAAATTGTATGGACCAAACCCTTCGTATCTAAGATTTTGATAATCTTGACTTAAATTAATTGATGATTTGCTAATAGCTCTAGCAATATTATCTTTAGGCATGTTTGATTGTTTTGCTGCTTGAATGGCTGATCGAAGTCTTGGATTCATAGCAGGGTCTTTGTCTCCCAATTTAGCTGCTACCGTAATTTCTCTTGAAAGTTTAGAAAAAATTTTTGACCTTTCCTTATCTTGTCTTCCTTTTTTATGTTTTATTCCTGCCCAATGAGAATGTCCTGCCATTAGCTATATTCTTTTTTTTAAAGATCCTCCTAAAATAATTTGTTCTACTTTTTTAGCTAATCCAGTTTCTTCGTCAGCTTCAACAACAATACCACAAATTGTTCCTTCTCCGTTCGCAGGAAAATGTCTTAAGGCAGAGGGGTCTTTTAAAAATTTTTTTAATGAATTTTCTTTATTCATACCTATCACTGAGTCATATACTCCGCACATACCTAAGTCTGTCTGATAGGCTGTACCTTGATTTAAAATTCTAGAATCTGAAGTGGGAACATGAGTATGAGTTCCTACAACAATTGTTGCTTCTCCATCAAAATAATGGCCCATCGCTAATTTCTCACTGGTAGTCTCTCCGTGCATATCAACAACTATAAAATCAACATCTTTTTTTAACTTAATATTTTGTTTAAATTTTTTTGCAGACTCGAAAACATTATCTGATTTTTTCATAAACACATTTCCCATCAAATTTACTACTGCAACCTTTTTGTTATTTTTTGAGATAAAGATGTCATATCCTTTGCCAGGAGAACCCTCAGCAAAATTATAGGGTCTTAAAAGTCTTGTTTCTTCATCTATAAATTTTATAGTTTCTTTCTGATCCCAAACATGGTTTCCAGTTGTGATTACGTCTACTCCAGAAACAAAAAGTTCCTCGGCGTTTTTTTTGGTGATTCCAAGACCATTATCTGCAGAATTTTCACCGTTTATAATTACAAAACTTATTTTTTTTTCTTTAATTAAACTTGGTAATTTTTCAGTTACAACAATTCTACCAGGACTTCCGAAAATATCTCCTAAAACTAAAATGTTCATGCTTTTTTCATTCCTTTTTCTGTTAAAATATAATTCAATCTAACATCATGAATATTTGTCGGGAGTTTATTGTATTTTTGAAATGAAAAAGCAACTCCAATCGTAACAATTCTTTTATTTAAGTTAACATATTTGTTAAGAAATCTATCATAATACCCTTTTCCATATCCTAACCTATAGTTTCTGCTATCAAATGCTAACAAAGGAACTAATACAACGTGGGGAATACTACTATTTTTTTTTAAATAAGGTTCTAATAAACCGTATTTATTTACCTTAAGTGGTTCTAAAAAATTCCATTTATAGAATTTCATATTATGTTTTCCATTAATAGAGGGTAATAAAGAAACTATTTTTTTATAGAAATTTTTGACTTTAAATAATGTTAAAATATTCACTTCGTAGTTNGAGGGGTAATAAAAGGAAAGAAAAATTTTTTTATTTTTGAATTTTTTTTTTAAAAAAAAATTTAAAGGGTTAAAATAATCTTTTGAAACTTCATAATAATTTTTTTTTCTTATTTTAGAATATTTTTTTCTAATTTGTTTTTTATTGAACATTTACTGAATTTTGCTTGTAGATTCAGTATTTTTTATAATTTGTTCTAATGACTTAGTGGTTCTATCTAACATCGACTCATATAAATTATTACTTTCATCAATTGTTTTCTTAAAATTATTTATTGCTGAATTAAGATCTTTAATTTCTTTATCTTTACCGTCTTTGTATTTAATTGCTAACGATTTTAATTCTAAAAATTTTTTAGATAATTCATCTAATTTATTTTTTTGTAGACTTATTCTTTTTTTTAAATCAAAATATTCATCTATAAGCTGAATAGTTGTGATTAGTAAAAGTTTATTTTCTCCTATGTTGCCAAGTTTTTCTTTAAGTTCACTATACTTTTTATTTAAAAAAGAAGTAAGCTCTTTGAGGGATTGTTCTTGACCATCCTCACAAGAAAGAAGATAGTCTTTGCCATTAAATTTTATATTTACATTTGCCATTTTTCAATTTCTTCCACTAAATTTTCTGTTTCTTTACTCAGTTGATTAATATCATCATTAAATTTTTCTTCCAATTTAGATTTTTTATTAATTTCTTCCTGAAGTTTAGAGANTTTTTTTTTCAAATATTTATGTTCTCTTAAAAGTTCATTATGTTTATCNTCTGCTTCTTTTTTTTCTTTTTGCAATTGATCCTGCTCATATTTAATCTTTTCGTTATTATCCGGAGACTGTGAATAACTAACAGATAAACTACCCAGTTTATCAATGAGNGCACTTAAATTTTTTTCCTTAATTTTAATATTGTTCATTTTTTTTTTTTACATAATATTGATATAGTGACTTTAAGTCTATATAGGTAATCAGATAGTGAGCACAAAATTAAATCAATTATCAAATGCAATAAGGTTTTTGTCAATTGACGCCGTACAAAAAGCAAACTCAGGTCATCCAGGCATGCCCATGGGGATGGCGGATGTGGCAACTGTTCTGTTTAAATACCACCTGAGGTTTAATCCAAAAAATCCTAATTGGTTAAATAGAGATAGATTTATTTTATCTGCTGGTCACGGTTCTATGCTTTTATACTCACTTCTTTATCTTACAGGATACGAAAGTATTTCATTAGAAGACATAAAAAATTTTAGACAACTCAATTCGATTTGTGCAGGACATCCTGAATATAAAAAAGGATCTGGAATTGAGACAACTACAGGTCCACTTGGTCAAGGACTTGGAAATGCGGTTGGAATGGCTATTGCGGAAGAATTATTTCGAAAAAAATTTGGAAATAAAATAATTAATAACAAAACATACGTAATTGCGAGTGATGGTGATTTAATGGAGGGAATTAGTCATGAAGTTATGAGTTTGGCCGGACACCTACAATTAAAAAATTTGATCGTTTTTTTTGACAATAATAAAATTTCTATAGATGGATCAACGTCGTTAAGTGTTTCTGATAATTATAAAAAAAGGTTTGAAAGTTACGGTTGGAATTTTCAAGAAATTAATGGCCATGATGAAAAGCAAATATCTAAAGCTATAACCAAGGCTTCAAAATCAAATAAACCTAATTTGATATCNTGTAAAACAATTATTGGTTATGGCTCACCAAATAAATCTGGTAAAGCCTCATCTCATGGAGCTCCTCTAGGTGAAGAAGAAATTATCTTAGTAAGAAAAAAATTAAAATGGAAAAATCAACCATTTGAAATACCAGATGATATTTTAAGCTCTTGGAGAGAAATTGGAAAAAAAGGTGTAAAATTGGAAGAGGAATGGAGTCTNCTATTAGATAAAAATAATAAAATAAAAGAAGAATTAAAAAATTTTTTAAATAATTTAAATTTTTCAAAACTTGAAAATCTTATTAACACTGAAAAAACAAAATATTTTGAGGCAAAACCAAAAATGGCAACAAGACAATGTTCTTCTGCAGCTATTGAAAGTATTTCAAAACTTTTACCACAATTAATAGGTGGTTCAGCGGATTTAAGTGGGTCTAATAATACTAAAACAGATAATTCAAAAGTAATCTCTAAAAAAAATTTTGATGGTAATTATATTCACTATGGAGTCAGAGAACATGGNATGGCTGCTACTATGAATGGTTTAGCTCTATATAATAATTTAATTCCATATGGTGGAACATTTTTAATTTTTTCTGACTATTGTAAACCTGCAATAAGATTATCTGCCCTGATGGGGTTAAAAGTTATTTATATTTTTTCACACGATTCAATTGGTCTTGGAGAAGATGGTCCCACTCACCAACCTGTCGAACAACTTGCTGGCTTAAGAGCTATACCTAACTTAAATGTTTTCCGTCCAGCTGATATAAATGAAACTCTTGAATGTTGGGAAATAGCATTAAAAAGTAATAATACTCCAAGTGTAATAGCATTATCAAGACAAAAACTACCATATATAAATCAGAGCTTGTCAGTAAAAAATAATTCTGCGTTTGGAGCGTACGAAGTTAAAATCACTTCTCATGAAAGTAAAATTATTTTAATTGCATCGGGTTCAGAAGTAGAATTAGCAATGGATGTTCAAAAACTACTAAAAGAAAATAATATTGACTCAAAAGTAGTCTCTATGCCGTGCCAAGAACTATTTGATAAACAATCACAAGAATATCGTGATAAAATTTTAGAACAGGATTCAATTATTATCACTATTGAAGCGGGCAGTATTAGTTGCTGGAATAAATATCTTGGTACTAAGGGATTTTCTTTGGGTGTTAATTCATTTGGTGAAAGCGCTCCTTATAAAGAAATATATGATCACTTAAATTTGACTAGTGATAAAGTGATGCTTCTTATCCAAAAAATGCTAAGAAAATAATTTTTTAAGAAATTAATGATTGGAATAAAATACTTTCCTGAAAATTTAAATATACAAGATAAAACCATAATTTTAAGATTAGATCTAAATGTACCTTTGAAAGATAAAAAAATTCAAGATGAAACTAGAATTATTTCAGTTTTACCTTTTCTAAAAAAATTAATTGAAAAAAATTCAAAAATTATTATTATTTCTCATTTAGGTCGACCAAATGGGATTAAAGACAAAAATCTCTCTTTGCTTCCAGTTTATAAATATTTAAAAGAAAAAATTAAAACCAATGTATATTTTTTTACTGGAGAGATAGATGAAGAAACAATAAAAAAAACATCATATCTCAAGCCAAAAGATATTATTTTATTTGAAAATATTCGTTTTTTTGATGAAGAAACAAAAAATAATGAAAACTTTGCCAAAAAACTAGCTTTGCTCGGTGAAATTTACATTAATGATGCCTTTTCTTGCTCTCATAGAAAACAAGCTTCGATTCATAAAATTACAAAATTCGCTAAACACTCGTACGGGGGTCCACTTTTAAAAAGAGAAATCGAAGCAATAAATTTTATAATTAAAGGAAAAAAAGAGCCAATTACTTGTATTATTGGAGGTTCAAAAATTTCAACAAAAATAAATATTTTCTCAAAACTAATGCAAAAAGTAAATAATATTGTAATCGTGGGTGCAATGGCTAATAATTTTTTGGCTTATAAAGGATTTAAGCTAGGAAAATCACTTTTAGAAGAAAATACTAAAAAAATAATTAGTAATATTTACAATGAAGCTAAAAAAAATAATTGTAAAATAATTATACCAAAAGATTTTGGTGTTGCTTCAAGTTTTGAGAGCTCTACTAACATTAAGAAAAAAAGCTCACTAAATAAAGATGAAATTATTTTAGATATTGGCCCTGAAACAATAAAAAATATTGAAAATATAATTGATAATTCTAATACAATTTTATGGAACGGTCCTGCTGGTTATTTTGAAAATAAAAACTTTTCAGTGGGAACAAATGCAATAGCGAAAAAAATTTCAGAAAATACCATAAACAAATCATTAATTTCTGTTATTGGTGGTGGTGATACAGTATCAGCAGTAAACAAAATCGAAAAAAAATTAATATTTTCTCACTTATCAACAGCTGGTGGTGCCTTTTTAGAATTCCTTGAAGGAAAAGACTTGCCTGGGCTTAGTGTTTTAAAATAAATATTACTTTATGAATTTAGAAGAAATTGCCAAAAAAATGTGTGCAAAAGGTAAGGGCATATTAGCAGCAGATGAAAGCACCGGAACAATAGCTAAAAGATTCAAAAGTATTAACGTAGAAAATACTGAAGAAAATAGACTTAACTTTAGACAAACTCTTTTTAGAGCCGACGCCATGAAAAATTATATTGGAGGGGTTATTTTATTCGATGAAACAATTAAACAGAAAACTGCTGATGGCATGTCGGTGCCTGAATTAATATCAAAAAATAATTCTGTTCCAGGAATAAAAGTTGATAAAGGCGCAAAACCTCTTGCAGGTTCATCTGAAGAGACCGTTACTGAGGGACTAGATGGATTGAGAGATAGGTTAAAAGAGTACTACAGTCTTGGAGCAAGATTTACTAAATGGAGAGCAGTATATAATATTGCTGGCAAGTACCCTTCGGTACAGTCTATTAAAGCTAACGCTCATGCTTTAGCAAGATATGCTGCATTAGTTCAAGAAGCAAAAATGGTCCCAATAGTAGAACCTGAGGTGTTAATGGATGGATCTCATGATATTGATAAATGTTATCAAGTAACCACTGACGTATTAAATGAATGTTTTAACGAGTTAGAAATTCATAAAGTTAATTTAAAAGGAACTGTTTTAAAACCTAATATGGTTATCCCAGGTTCTAATTGTTTAAAAAAAGTAAGTTCACAGGAAATAGCTAAAAAAACACTAGACTGTTTAAAAAAAAATGTACCAAGTGAGGTGCCAGGAATTGCTTTTTTATCCGGGGGGCAATCAGAGATTGAGGCAAGTAAAAATTTAAATGAAATCAATAAGATCAATGATACTAAATTTTTAATTACTTACTCTTATGGAAGAGGATTGCAAGCAAGTGCTTTAAAAGCTTTTGGTAAAGATCTTAAAGATTTAAAAAAAGTTCAAGAAGCTTTTGCCCATAGAGCAAAAATGAACAGTCTTTCTTCTAAAGGCGAATGGACTGAAAATTTAGAGAAAGAAGCATCTGCTTAATTAACTTGAAAAGATTAGTATATTTAATCTCCCCAGGTAAAATTTATAAAAAATTTTATACTGATTTATCTTTGGTTTTAGCATCAAAAAAAGTAAAATTTTTTCAATTAAGATTAAAAAAGACATCCAATAGCAAAATCATTAAAATTGGTAAAAAGATAAAAATTATAACAAAAAAATACGACGTAAAACTAATTATTAACGACTCTGTAAAACTTGCAAAAAAAATTAATGCAGATGGTTGCCACATAGGTCAATTGGATGGTTCTATATCTAGCGGAAGAAAATTTTTAAAAAATAAAATAATTGGAGTCACGTGCCACAATTCTAAAAAGCTTGCAGTAATAGCACTGAAAAATAAAGTTGAATATATTGCTTTTGGATCTTTTTTTAAGTCTAAATTAAAACCAATTGCAAAAAAAGCAGATATTAAAGTTTTAAAATGGTCAAAAAAAAATATTAAAAAACCAGTAGTTGCCATAGGCGGTATTACTGATAAAAATTATAAAAAATTAATTAATGCAGGTGCAAATTATATTGCAATATCAAGTTTTATTTGGGATAACCCTGCTCTAAAACCTGAATTCGCAATTAAAAAATTTAAATGAAGATATCAGCTATAGAAATTAAACCTGGAATGATTATCGAACATAAAAATGATTATTGGAATGTTCTTAAAACTCAACACGTTAAACCTGGAAAAGGTGGAGCATTTAATCAGGTGGAGTTAAAAAGTATTTTAAAAGGAACTAAACTCAATGAAAGATTTAGATCTAACGAAACTATTGAAAAAGCTGAACTGGATGAAAAAAAATTTAATTTTTTATATTTAGATGGAGATAGTTGTCATTTTATGGATAATGAAACTTTTGAACAAGTTGAAATTTTAAAATCTTTAATAGGAGAAAAGTATAAATTATTAAAAGAAGGTCTTGAAGTATCTATTACCTTTATGGAGGAAAAACCGATGTCGATGAATCTTCCTAATAATGTTGAATGTATTATAGAATCTACCGATGCGGCTATAAAAAATCAGACGGCATCATCTTCCTACAAACCAGCTATTTTAGATTGTGGGATAAATACTACTGTACCTCCATTTATAGAGGCGGGAGATAAAATAATTCTAGACACACGCACTCTAGAATATGTAAAAAAAACAAATTAAAATGAGATTAAGCTCACCGAAAATGAATGTAATGCATAAAGCTTGTATGAAAGCCTCGAAGTCTCTTATTCGTGATTTTGGAGAAGTAGAAAAACTTCAGGTATCATCAAAAGGTCCGGGGGACTTTGTTTCTGCTGCAGATAGAAAAGCTGAAAAAATTATTATTGAAGAATTACTTAAAGCAAATTCTAGTTATGGTGTTTTAAGTGAAGAAGCCGGTGAAATTAACAAAAATAACAAAAATAACAGATGGATCATTGATCCTATAGATGGAACTTTAAATTTTCTCAATGGTATTCCTCAGTTTGCTATTTCAGTAGGGTATGAAGAAAATGGGGAAATTGTGAGTGGTATAATATTTGATCCAATTAAAGATGAAATGTTTTTTGCTGAAAAAGGAAACGGGGCTTTTTTAAATAATTCTAGAATTAGAGTCTCTAAAAAACAAAAACTTAAAAACTCCCTTTTAGTTACTGGAGGACCTAAATTTGATAATAAAAATAAAAAAGCTATTCTAGAAGAATACAATGATATATCTGGTTGCGTAGAGGCATCAATTAGGAAATTCGGAAGCGCTGCGTTAGACATGGCGAATGTAGCCTGTGGCAGATTTGATGGGTATTGGCAGTGGGATTTACATTATTGGGATATTGCAGCCGGACTAATTATATTAAAAGAAGCTGGTGGTTTTGTAAGTTTTGCAGAAAGTTATGAAGAAAAGTCTATAAAAAGGAATGTTATTGCCACAAATTCCAATATTCATCAGGAGCTGATTGACAGTTTATCAAAAAAATTATTGAGTAAGATAAATATATAATATAAAACGTTTTTCATGAAAAAAAATGTACACCCTAATTATCACAAAATTAAAGTTGTAATGACTGACGGTAGCGAATTCGAAACTAGATCTACTTGGGGCAAAGAAAACGATGTATTAAAACTAGATGTAGACCCTAAATCTCACTCAGCATGGACTGGTGGAACACAAAAAATTTTAGATAAAGGAAGAGTTAGTAAATATAATAAAAAATTTAGCAATCTAAGAGCAAAAAAGTAGAATATGTCTGAAACGCCTTTTATGCCAAAAGCAACTGCTGTTTGGCTTGTAGAAAATACAACTTTAACATTTAAACAAATAGCTAACTTTTGTAGTTTACATGAGCTAGAAGTAAAAGGTATTGCAGATGGAGATGTAGCAAAAGGTATAAAAGCTTATAATCCAATATTAGCGGGTCAATTATCCAGAGACGAAATTGATGCCTGCTCAAAAGATCCAGAAAAAAACTTAAATTTAATTCAAAAAACTGAGGAGGTAGAAGTTAAGGAAAGAAAAAAACCTAAATATACTCCTTTGTCTAAAAGACAAGATAGACCAGATGCTATTCTTTGGCTTTGTAAAAATGCGCCAGAGTTGACTGATGGTCAAATATCAAAGCTTGTTGGAAGTACTAAAGGAACTGTATCTTTAATTAGAAAAAGAAGTTATTGGAATTTTTCAAGTCTTAAAGCTAGAGATCCCGTAATTCTTGCACTTTGTAGCCAACAAAATTTTGAAAAAGCCTTAGAAAAAGCTAAAAGAAGAGTAGAAAGAGAAAAAAAATTAAAATTAAGAGAAGAAAAAAAACAAAACGCTGATGAAAAACAATAATAAACCTACAGTCGGAATAATAATGGGAAGCAAATCTGACTGGGAAATAATGAAAAATTGTTGCGATACTCTAAAATCTTTTAAAATAGATATAGATGTGAGAGTAATATCTGCTCATAGAACTCCTAAAAGACTTGAAAAATTCATTAAAGAGTCGGAAAAAAAAGGTACAAAAATAATTATAGCTGCCGCTGGTGGCGCTGCACATTTAGCAGGAGTAACTGCAGCACTAACAACAATTCCGGTTTTAGGAGTTCCGATAGAAAGTGTTTTAAAAGGTATAGATAGTTTGCTCTCAACTGTACAGATGCCCGCTGGTGTACCAGTTGCAACTTTAGCTATAGGAAAAGCAGGAGCAATTAATTCTGCTTTATTTGCTATAGCAATATTAGCCAGTACCCACCCAGAGATTAAAGCTCGCTTAAAAAAATATAGAGCTAATTTTGAAAAAAAAGTGCCCAAAAAGCCTTTTTAATTGAATCTAGACAATTCATCGCTTTGATGCTAACAACCGATCTTAAATTAACAGGAGGTTTTTATTAAAATAGAAGTTAAAGATAACAATGTTGAACAAGCCTTGAGGGTTTTAAAAAGAAAACTTCAAAAAGAAGGTTTTTTTAAAGTGATTAAAATGAAAAGTAATTATGAAAAACCTTCTGAAAGAAAAAAAAGAATAAAAACTGAGAATATTAAAAGAGTAAAAAAACTACAAAAATTAAAAAATAGACTTTAGTTCAAAATTTAAAAGGAATAATGCCAAAAGGTATAGTGAAATGGTTTAGCTCAAAAAAAGGGTATGGGTTTATAACGGAGGAAGGAACTGAAAAAGATATATTTTTACATGTTTCTTCACTTGAAAGTTCAAAATTAAGAGTATTAAGAGAAAATCAAAAACTTAAATTTGAAATTAAAAAAGAAAAAGATAAGCTGCAGGCAATAAACTTAAAAAAAGCTTAATTTATCGCGGGGTGGAGCAGTCTGGTAGCTCGTCAGGCTCATAACCTGAAGGTCGTAGGTTCAAATCCTACCCCCGCAACCAAAATTTAAACTTTCACTAATTTGTGACACTCTGGTGACGCCAGTAGAAATAGTTTTTATTTTATATATTTTCCAAAAACAACTTCTGGAGCATGATTCCATTCACTCATCAATAATAATTCAAAATTTTTTTGTTTAGCATCATTAAAATTATTAAAGGCTCTACACTCGTCTGTGCCTAACTGATCAAAGATAAAATAATACTCTTTAAAATATTCGTCTAATTTAAAAAGGGTAAATAAAGTTGACGAATGTAACACTGCATCTAAGTGAATAATTACAATTTTAGATTTTGACTCTTCTTTTAAATTTTCTAAAAAATCTGGAAGCGTATTTTGAAATAATCCTTTAAAAAATTTCATTCTTTTATCATTTGTTTCAGGAACACTTCCCTCTTGATTGTAGTGACCTTCCTGCATATACCTCCAATTTTCTGGCATGCCAGTAAAGGTATCAAATCCATAAAATTCAGAATTTAAACTTTTATACTTATTGGCAAAATACTTAATTGAATAACCTTCCCATACTCCAAATTCTAAAAATAAAATATCTTTATTGATATCTATAAAGTCAGGAACTTTGTCCCAAACTACATCTCTTACTTTTTTATTCCAAACCTCATGTTTCATGTTGCCAGTAACGCTTGAAACAACTTTAGGCTTACTCATCTTTAAAATATCTCGCCAAATAATATTTTGCGACAACCTTTGTAAAAATTTCAAAGTTAAAATTTTAGAAAGCAAGTGCTTAATGAAGGTTTTAATTGTAACCATAAGTTTAAAGACGTTTGAATTATCACAAAGAAAAAAGCTTGTCTAGACAAATAGGTGAATTTTATAGTATCTTAAAATTACCACATTAATAGCAAATTATATTAAAATTATCTTTTATAATTTATGTATCTAAATAATGAATTTTGAAATTAAGATTTTTTCTGAAATCAATGATGAGTTAAAAAAATCTTGGGAGGGGTTTGAACAAACATCATGTAATTATTGTTTTCAGAGTTTTGATTGGTTTGAAACGTGGTATGAAATTTTTAGAAAAAAAAATCCTGAATACCTACTTCAGGTGATTGTTGTTAGTAATAATTCTAAAATAATTTGTATATTACCTTTTGAAATAAAAAAAAAAAATTCTTTAAATTTATTAAAGTGGGCTGGTGAAGAGCATTCAGATTATTGTTCTCCCTTAATAGCTAAAGACTTTAATTTTAATGAAAATGAATTTAACATTCTATTTAAAAAAATTTTAAAGAAATTAAACAAAGTAGACATTATATTTTTAATCAAACAACCAAAAAAAATCAATAAATTTGCAAATCCATTTGTTTCTTTTTTAAACAATTATAGAGATAGTATAACTTACTCAATTTTATTGCCAGATAGTTGGGATGTCTATAATAAAAAAGTTCTTAAAAAAGAATTTTATTTACAGAATATAAGAAAAAAAAAAAATTTAAGAAAGGAAGGTTTGTTAAACTTTAAAAACTTTGATCAAGCCAAAAACAAAATAAAAATTATTGAAAAACTTTTTAAACAGAAAAATTTTCGTCTATCATCAAAAGGTATTACCAATTTACCAATGGGTGATCATTTAACATTCTATAAAAAAATAAGTATCAAAAAAAATAAACACATAAAAGTACATTTAAGTGCCCTGACTTTTAATAATGAATTAATAGGAATACACTGGGGGATAGTTTATCAAAAAAGATTTTATTATCTTTTATTGTCCATGGATCAAGAAAAATTGAAAAGATTTTCACCTGGAAGACTCTTAATTTCATTTTTGATAAGATGGTCAATTTCTAAAAAGTTAAAAGTATTTGATTTTACCTTAGGTGGAGAAGTTTATAAAAAAAGTTGGTCAAACCAATCTGACTATATATTTAATTATATTTCTTCTTATAGTATAAAAGGATTGTGTTTTTTACCNTTTTTTAAATTAAAGGTTTATTTAAAACATCTTGATACAGATGGACAATTGCGTAAAGTTTATTCATATTTAAAAAGTAAATTTAATTAAGATGATATCCAACCTAAAAAATTNTTTTTCTAACAACACTGGTTTATTAATCAGAATAGATGATGTCGCGGAGAATATGTCTTGGAAAATGATGGATAAATTAGAATTACTCTTTGATGAACATAAAATTAAACCTATATTAGGAGTAATACCTAATAATCAAGATAAGGAACTGCTTATGTTTCCAAAAAAAGATAACTTCTGGGAGAAAGTTCAAGAATGGAAAAAAAAGAAATGGGAAATATCTATGCATGGTTTTTCTCACATATACGAAAACAATACCAAAAAAAAAGATTATTTTGGACATGGTGGTAACTCAGAATTTTATGGTCATCCTTACGAAGTTCAATCTTTAAAAATAAAAAAAGGATTAAAAATTTTTACTGAAAAAAATATAAAAATTAAATCTTTTTTTGCTCCTAATCATACATATGATCTTAATACTTTTAGAGCACTTAAAGAGGCAGAGATTTTTGAAGTTATAGATGGATACGGCTTAATGCCTTATGTTGAAAATAATATAACATTTATCCCTCAATTATTTCACAAAGTCATGATACTTCCTTTTGGGATTCAAACTACTCAAATTCATGTGAATACTTGGTCAAATTCAGACTTCGAAAAATTTGAAAAATTTTTAAAAAAAAATATTAAAAAAATTATTACTTACGATGAAGCNCTTAAAAAAGTTAACAATTTATTCTTTTACAAGATAATAAAGACAATAACTGAAAAAATATTAAGACTTAAACGAGCTATATAAGTTGATAGATTTTTTTCAATAATAGTGTATATACCTCATTAAAAATTAAATTTATAATATATGTCTANAGACATAAGAAATATAACTATTATTGCCCATGTTGATCATGGGAAAACTACTTTGATAGACACCTTGATGAAGCAAAGTGGCTCATTTAGAGAAAATGAAATTGTTGAAGAAAGAGTAATGGACTCTGGCGAATTAGAAAAAGAAAGAGGAATTACAATTCTTGCTAAGCCAACCTCTATTGATTGGAAAGAATCTAGAGTAAACATTATCGACACTCCCGGTCATAGGGATTTTGCAGCAGAAGTTGAACGAGTTCTTCATATGGCAGATGGAGCGCTGTTATTAATAGACTCTGCAGAGGGCGTAATGCCACAAACAAAATTTGTTCTTGCTAAAGCCTTAAAACAAGGCTTGAAACCAATTGTAGTAATTAATAAATTAGATAAGGCAGATCAAAGAGCTTCGGAAGTTTTAGATGAAACATTCGATCTATTTGTTAGTTTAGATGCAAACGAAGAACAATTAGATTTTCCTGTTTTGTATGCAAGTGGAAGATCTGGATGGGCTTCAAAAGAAATTGATGGGCCAAGAGATAATTTACATCCCTTATTAGATTTAATTATTAATCATGTAAAACCAACTAGATTAGATAGGGATAAACCCTTTGCAATGTTATCTACTCTTTTATACGCAGATAGTTTTCTAGGCAGATGTTTAGTGGGAAGAATAGCTCAAGGAACAGCTAAAGCTAATCAACAAATTAAAGCAATAAATCTTCAGGGTAAAAAAATTGATGAGGGAAGACTAACCAAGATTTTTAGATATGAAGGAACTAAAAGAGTTCCAATTGAAATAGGAGAAGCGGGTGATATTGTAATTATAGCCGGACTAGAAAAAGCAAACGTAGCGGACACTATTTGTGATTTGGAAATAAGTAAACCTATAAGTGCAACTCCTATTGATCCACCCACTATGTCTATTACAGTCACTGTTAANAGTTCTCCTTTAGCTGGTACTGAAGGAAAGAAATTAACCAGTACACAAATTAGAGAAAGATTAATTTTAGAATCAGAGAATAATGTTGGGATAACTTTTAGTGAAAATGCAAACAAAGACTCATTTGTAATTAGTGGTAGAGGTGAATTAATGCTAGAAATTTTATTAACTCAAATGAGGCGGGAAGGATTTGAGGTAACTGTGAGTCCACCTAAAGTGTTATTTAAAAAAAACGACTCAGGTAAAAAATTAGAACCTATCGAGGAAATTACAATAGATTTAGATGAAGANTTTTCATCAAAAGTTATTGACTCTATGAATAGAAGAAAAGGTAAATTAATTGATTTAAAGGATACTGGTAAAAATAAAAAACGATTAATTTTTCATGCCCCTACAAGAGGGTTAATGGGTTATACAAGTCGTTTTTTAACTTTAACAAAAGGATCAGGTGTTATTAATAGAATTTTTCATTCTTACGGAGAATACACGGGNGATTTAGAAGGTAGAAGAAATGGTGCATTAATATCGATGGAGAACGGCAAGGCAGTCGCTTTTGCCATATATAACTTACAGGCTAGAGGTGAAATGTTCGTAACTCATAATGATCCAGTTTACGAAGGTATGATTGTTGGATTGTCATCAAAAAGTGGAGATCTTGAAATCAATGTAATGAAAGGAAAGAAGCTTACGAATATGAGAACTCAAGGAACGGATGAAAATGTTGTTCTCACTCCTGTAAGAAAAATGGCAATTGCAGAACAACTAAGTATATTAAATACAGATGAGGCGCTAGAGATAACTCCAAAATCTTGTAGATTAAGGAAGGCAATATTAAATCCTCACGAGCGAAAAAGGCAGTCTAGAGCCTCTTAAAGTTTAAATTTAGATTTTTTACTATCAACTAAAAAACCTTTAACTGTATCAAGTGTTAATGCCTGGTAACTTTTACCAAATGAACTTATTTGATTAATAACTTTTGGAGGCATTGTAATAATATTGCATTTTAATTGTTTAGCTTGAATAAAATTATAAGCCTCTCTAGTGCTAGCCCAAAGAATTTCAATATTTTTATATTTTTTTGTTAATGAAATACTTTTTTTAAATACAGGTATAGGATCTTTACCTTTATCTGCCATTCNTCCTGCAAATATAGATATTATTGATTTTGTTTTTTTGTTTAAACATTTTAAAATTCTCTCTGTTTGCTTGAAGGTATAAACAGCAGTAATATTTAATTTTACACCTTCACTACTTAATTTCNTAATTACTGAACCCATAAATAATCCTTTTGAATTTACTACTGGTATTTTTACATAAACATTCTTGCCCCATTTATTAATCTTATATGCTTGTTCAAGCATATCTTTCTGGTTATCTGCAAAAACCTCAAAGGAAATAGGTTTTCTACTACAAATTTTTAAAATTTTTAATGAATAATTTTTATAATTACTGGCCCCAGAAAGTCTCATTAAGCTAGGATTAGTTGTAAAACCATCAACAATATTTTTATTATTAAAATATTTAATNGTTTTAAAATCAGCACTGTCACAAAAAATTTTTATTTTCATTAATCTAAATTTTTTACAATATCCTCTGTCATTTTTTTTGCATCTGCAAATAACATTAAAGTATTATCTCTATAAAATAACTCATTATCTATACCAGCATAACCTGGGGACAAACTTCTTTTTACAAATAAAACAGATTTACACTTTTCAACATCAAGCACCGGCATTCCAAATATAGGACTTTTAGGATCAGTTTTTGCAATTGGATTTGTTACATCATTCGCTCCAATTACAAAAGCAACATCTGAATTTGCAAAATCATTATTTATATCTTCAAGTTCAAATACTTCATCGTATGGAACGTTAGCTTCTGCTAACAACACATTCATGTGGCCTGGCATTCTTCCGGCTACTGGATGAATTGCGTAGGTCACTTTAATGTCATTCTTTTTTAATTTATCAACCATTTCTCTTAATGCATGCTGAGCCTGTGCTACTGCCATCCCATATCCTGGGACAATGATAACTGATGATGCATTTTTCATTAAAAAAGCTGCATCTTCAGCATTTCCACTTTTAACAGGTTTTTGATCTTTATTATCTTTTGTGTCACTTGAAGAACTTTCGGCACCAAATCCTCCGAGAATTACACTTATAAATGATCTATTCATAGCTTTACACATTATATAAGAAAGTATTGCTCCAGAAGAACCNACTAATGCTCCTGTAATTATTAAAGCTGTATTTTCTAAAGTAAAACCTATTCCTGCTGCTGCCCAACCTGAATACGAATTAAGCATTGATATAACAACCGGCATATCTGCGCCTCCGATTGGAATAATTAATAGGACTCCAACTAAAAAAGATATAATTATTACAGTCCAAAAAAAACTTTCCGATTGAGATTTACATAAATAAAATATTAATACGAAAACTGAAATACCTAAAATAAGATTTAAGTAATGTTGACCAGAAAAGGTAATTGGAGCACCAGACATAATTCCTCTAAGTTTTAAAAAAGCTATTATTGAGCCTGAAAAAGTGATGGCACCTACCGCGGCTCCTATAGACATCTCAATTAGACTTGCTAATTTAATATTTCCTATAGCTCCAAGGTTAAATGCTTGAGGATTCAAAAATGCTGCTATTGCTACAAATACTGCTGCTAAACCTACCAGGCTGTGAAANCCTGCCACTAATTCAGGCATTGCAGTCATTGGTATTCTAAATGCAATAAAGGCACCTATNGCCCCACCAACAACAAGAAATAAAAAGACATATATTAATGTTGTTGAAAAATTACCAATAGACAACAAAGTAACAGTAATAGCGATTACCATTCCTATAATCCCAAAATAATTTCCTTGTCTTGATGTATCCGGAGAAGATAAGCCTCTCAATGCAAGAATAAACAATATTCCTGATATTAAATAAAATATTGCAGATAAATTAGCTGAAATCATTTTTTATTATTTTTCTTTTTTTTATACATCTCAAGCATTCTTTGAGTTACCAAAAAGCCACCAAAAATATTTACTGCAGCAAGAATAATAGCTAGAAANCCAAAAACACTAGAAGTATCAAAAATATTATTTGATGAACCTGCTAATGCTGCAATTATAGCTCCAACTATTATTACTGAAGAAATGGCATTGGTAACGGACATTAAAGGAGTATGTAAAGATGGAGTGACACTCCAAACAACATAATATCCAATAAAAATTGATAATATGAATATACTTAATCTAAATATAAAAGGATCTATTTCCATTATTTAAGCTCCTTTATTAAAGTTTTNTNAATAATTTCATCTTCCATATTCATATTAAAAATCTTTTTTTCCTTACTATATAAATTTCTTATAAAACTAAATAAATTTTTAGCGTAAAGACTTGAGGCAGTAATAGGTAATCTATTCATAAGATTTTTAATTCCAATAATTTTTACTCCGTTAATAATATTTATCTTTCCTACTTCCGAAAANGCTGAATTTCCACCTTGTTCAACTGCGAGATCATAAATAATTGATCCAGGTTTCATCAATTTTACAAGCTCTTCACTTAAAATTTTAGGAGCAGGTCTTCCTGGAATTAAAGCAGTGCATATAACTATATCATTTTTTTTAAGTGCGTCCCTCATCATTTCAGCCTGTTTTTTTTTAAAATCTTCACTGNCTTCTTTTGCATAGCCTTCTTTTGTTTCTAAATTTTCTGATTGCTCTACTGTTAAAAATTTACCTCCNAAACTCTCAACTTGTTCTTTTGATGCTGCTCTTACATCTGTTGCAGAAACAATTGCGCCTAATCTTTTAGCAGTTGCTATCGCTTGTAAGCCAGCAACACCAGCTCCAATAACTAAAACTTTTGCTGCAGGAACAGTCCCCGCAGCAGTCATCATCATAGGTATTGCTTTTTCAAATTCGTATATAGAGTCTACAACAGATCTATAACCTGCNAAGTTTGACTGTGAAGATAAAACATCCATTGACTGGGCTCTGGTTATTCGTGGAAGTAATTCAAGGGAAAAAGTATAAATATTCTTTTTTAAGATTTTTNTTAATTGATTTTGATTTTTCGAGGGATTTAACATTCCAACCAAGATGGTTTTCTCTTTTAAATTTAAAATTTCTTCATCAGAAGGTAAATTAACCTTTGTCAATAAATTACAAGTATTTAAAACTTCTTTAGAAGTATTTTTAATTTCTACTCCAACTTTTTTATATTCATCGTCTTGTATCCCAATATGAGAAGCATAATTATTTTCAATATAAATTTTCAAACCTAAATTAATTATATTTTTTGCAGTTTCAGGTGTAATTGAAACTCTTTTTTCTATGGATAAATCTTCTTTTGTTGAGCCTACAATCATTTTTGAAATATATTATTTATTAAAGTAAAGTTAAAGCAAGTACTGCTAAGATTGATACAATAGCAATTGTTCCCCATAAAACAAATTTTGTAAATACGTTCCAAATTTCTTTATGATTTTGATCGCTCATAATTATCCTTGACGAGCTTTGAATCTAGGATTTTTTTTATTTATAACGTAAAGCTTCCCTCTACGTTTAACAATTTTAGAGTTTAAGTCTCTTTTTTTGAGCGATTTTAGTGAGCTTGCTATTTTCATAATATTTTTTAAGCCTGGCAACGTCCTACTCTCCCATATCTTAAGACAAAGTACCATCGGCGCTGAAGGACTTTACTTCCGAGTTCGGTATGGTATCGGGTGTGGCCCCTTCGCAATAATCACCAGGCACAGTTTTATAGTATTTTTCTAATTTGAAGTAAATAGGCATTTAATCTTATCATTATTAGGGAAAATGGTGGGCGCGATAAGAATTGAACTTATGACCTCTACGATGTCAACGTAGCGTTCTACCACTGAACTACGCGCCCAGAATAAATCTTTATTTAAAATCAATTATTAATTTAGTATATCTTATTAGATCAATTATGAACCTTATAAATAAAATTAGTTCACTGCATCTAATAAATCTTACTTTATCTCTATTTCCTCTAACTTTTATTTTAGGAAATACCGCTATAAATCTTAATTTTTTAATATTTATAACTTTAGGCTCTATCTACATATTAAGAAATAGAATTAATTTTAAGAATAACACAACAATTTTATTACTAGGAAGTTTATTTCTTTTTATCGTATTCTCATCTTCATTTAATTTAATCACAAAATATGAAAAAGATTTCATTAATGTAACTATTGATGCTGCAACTTATCATGATGATTTAGTTAAATATTTTTTCAAATCTTTGATTTTTCTCAGATTTTTTCTATTCGTTTTTATTTTTTTTATCTTAGCTTATAATAATTTACTTAATTTAAGATATTTATTAGTTAGTTTATCTGTTTTAACATTTGTTCTTGCTATTGATGTTATTTTCCAAGATATTTTTGGATATGATATGTTGGGAATTAAACCTGTAGATCCAGGAGATAACTCAGGATTTTTCAAAGGTGAGCTTATAGCAGGTGGCTACCTACAAAGATTTTCTTTACCTTCAATTTTTTTCTTGGGATATATTTTAAATAAAAAAAAATATAGTCCTTTATTTTTAGTAGTGGGTATAGTTTTAATAGGGGGAGCTATTATAGTTGCTGGCAATAGAATGCCTCTTCCACTATATTTTTTAGGATTATTTTTATTTTTTGCAATATCTAAAAATTACAAAAAAGAAATTATCTTAGGAATTACAATTTTAGCAGTTATTTTTAGTGTTCTTTTCAAATATGATGAAACTCAAACAAGAGTTAGGTATGAATCTTTTTATGGAGCAATTAAAAGACTATATAATTATGCAGCTTTTCAAACCAATAAAACTATTATTGAAAAAACAAATAAAGATTTAAAAATACCTTTAACTCAATCAAGTCGGAATGAACAGCTTGATAAAATATTTTATATGAAAGGTTCTGGACATTTAGAATTATTTAGAGCTGCCTTTTATACTTTTAAAAAGAATTATCTCTTTGGTCATGGTATGAAAAATTTTCACAATGAATGTAGACAACTGCAGTTAGAATATAAAAAAAAAGGAGCTCCAATAGATTGTAATTCTCATCCTCACAATTTTTTCTTTGAAGTTCTGACCTCTTTGGGGATAATTGGAGTTTTTATATATTCCTTTCTTATTTTAAATATTTTTTATATTTTTCTAACCAAAAGCTTCAAAAAATTAAATAAATTTGATGACCTAAATTTTCTTGTATTTAATTCAAGTATAATTACTTTGTTAATAGAATTTTTTCCAATAAGATCCTCTGGCAGTATATTTTCAACTAGCAATGCTTCTTATGTATTCTTNTTCATGGCCTTAATGATTGGAACTATGAGGCAAAAAAAATTATAATAAATTATTTAAGTTTTACTGAGCCTACTTNCNGGTANAAAAATATAACGAATNAATTTTAACTTTCTTAAACTTAAAGGTTTTTTAAAAATTTCTTTAAATGCGTNTAATAATTTNCTATTAATAATATTTTTTTTTATCTTTAAACATTGTAAAAATATNGACGCTCCAGAAAAATCATAATCTNTATACTTTTCATCCTGAATATTTTTCNAAATCCACTCAGATAACTCTAAAATAGATTGCTCTATTTTTAAAGTTGATAAATTTGANCTATGGAGCCTAACAAAAGCTAATGGTTCCTGAACACATTTAATTTCATATTTGGTNCTTAATTTAAGAAAAAAATCATAGTCTCCAATAATGTCAAGATCTGTTCTAAAAAGAATTTCATCGAATATTTCTTTTTTAATTAAAACTGACAATATNCCTATTTGATAATTTTTTAATAAATTTTGTGTAATTCTTCCAGATGGCAATAATGCTTTTGAAAAATATTTTTTTTTTTTATACTTNTCATCNACAACGTAAAAATTTGAGTAAACCATTTTTAAAGAATTATCTTTTTGAAATAAAATAATTTGTTTTTCGAGTTTTTCAGGAAGCCACCAGTCATCTACATCTAAAAAGGCTATATACTGACCTTTTGCTTTTTTTATTGCCAAATTTCTAGCTTCATAAAGTTTTGTAAATTTTTCTGCTTCAAAATAGTGAATTCTATTATCTGAAAAATTTTTCAAAATTTTTTTGGAATGATCTGTTGATTTATTATCCCAAAAAATAATTTCAAAGTTTCGATAAGTTTGTTGAAGAATACTTTGAATACAAGTTTTTAAAAACTTTTCTCCATTGTAACAATTAACAATGATACTTATTAAATTTTCATCTTTTTCTTTATTATTCATTTAAACGAATTTATTGTTTTTTTTATACCATCTTCAAAAGAAATTTTAGGTTTCCATTTTAATATATTGAATGCTTTACTTGTATCAGCATATAATTTTAAAATTTCATCTTCTCTCAGTTCAATCATTCCAAATTGAGGCAGGCCGCCCTTTGAAATTTTTTTAATAGTATTAATTATATCTTTAACTTTTATAGGATTGCCTGAGCCAATATTGATTATCTGGCCTTTAGCCTTCTTATTTTGAATTGAATTCAAAATTGCTTGAACAACGTCTCCGATATAAACAAAATCTCTATATTGAACCCCTGTTGAACAAGGAAATTTTTTATTTTTTAAACATGAATTAATAGTAATTGGAATTAAACGATTTAAATCTTGTTTAGGGCCATAAGCAAGATAAAGCCTTAAAACTGTAACAGGGAAAAAATTTTTTTTATATTGTTTCATTAAATAATTTGTNGCTAATAACTTTGCTTTTCCATAAGTAGATTTTAAAGANTTTGAATTTATTNTNAAATTTTCTTTTTGAGGTGATTTAAATTTTCCATATTCAATACTACTTCCCATTTGNACAAAGGACANTATTTTCTTATTTAAAAAATAATTTGATAAATTTTTACATCCTAAAAAATGACTCTCCATAGTTTTTTTTTTATCTCGGTGGTTTACATAACCTCCTAAATTTACGACATAGTCATATTCTTGGTTTTGAATTTTTTTAAATGACTTTTTTTTACTTATATCGCAATAAATATATTTTACTTTTTTCAAAAATCTTATTTTTCTTACTTTACGCGTTGATATACTTGTAACCTCCCATTTTTTTTTTAATGATTCTTTTGCAAGGTGGTATCCAATAAATCCGGTTCCTCCTACNATTAATATTTTTTTTTTCAATTTTTATAATTTNTTTTTAATAGCTGTTCTAGCTTATCTTTATCTCTTTTNGTGTCCATACATTGCCAAAAACTTTTATGCTTATAAGCTAATAACTGTTTGTTTTTTGTTAATTTTTCTAANGGTTCTCGTTCGAGATATGTTTTATCACTATCTATGAAATCAAAAATTTTTTGATCCATAACAAAGAATCCTCCATTAATCCAACCTTCATCTAGTTTTGATTTTTCCTTAAAATACTTCACTCTTTTTCCACTTATTTTCAAAGCACCNAATCTAGCTGGTGGTCTAACTGCGGTTAACGTAGCTATTCTTTTATTCTTTTNATGAAAATTCAATAATTTTTTTAAATTTACATTGGATATACCGTCTCCATAAGTCATCATAAAAGTCTCATTTTTTTTAAAATATTTTTTTAGCCTTTTAAGCCTTCCTCCTGTCATAGTATTTTTTCCTGTTTCAACTAAGTTGATTTTCCATTTACTAAAATTATTTTTCTTAAAAAATTTTTTAATTTCATTTCCTTTGTAACCAAGTGCAATATAAAACTCTTTGAAACCGTAACGAGAATAAAGCTCCATTATATGTATTAAAATAGGTTTACCTGATATCTTAATAAGTGGTTTTGGAATAGTTTTAGTATACTCTCCTATCCTAGTTCCAAAACCTCCAGCTAAAATAACTACTTTCATTTTTTAATTAATCTTCTTTCATAATAGTAGAGGGACTATCTTTGATCCAGTTATATTTTTTTTGTGCAATAGTCCAGTTTTCACCGTAAATATATTTTAAATATTCTTTAAATTTTTTTGGAATTGTTACTGTCATATCTTGAAATGTGATTTCGGTTAACTCTTCGACATGTTCTGCTGGATGAGAATAACCCGCGGATTGATAAAATAGATTTTTACTTATTAAAAATAATTTTAATTTTAATAAGAATGGTTGAAATATAATAAATAATTTTATTAATCTTTTAAATTTACCATCATATATATTTGCTACTGATATAGCCTCTATTATTTTACAGAATACATTTTTAGGAATTTTCCAATCTATAAAAGCTATTTTTTTATTAAATTTAGATATGATTTCATAAAAATTAAAATCGACTTCTCTGCCTCCTTTTTTCACAAAAGTTAATTGATCGTTTTCATTCATAAACTTTTTTTTTATATTAAAGTTATTTGAGAGCATAATTTTGATTATTTTTTCTTTAATAAAATTATCTTGCCATATTGCTATATCAATATCATGATCCCATGGTATTAGATCTTTGTCACGAATAATTCCAAGTAATGTTCCTTGGCACAACCAGTACTTAATATTATTTTTTTTTAAAATATTAATCGTTTCGTGGAAATTTTTATCTATCTTTTCTTTGCTACTATTCTCAGTATACATGGATTTTCTTTCTTAAATTTAGCAAAATTATACGATTGCTTAAAATATATTATCTTGAAATTTTTTCTCAATTTATTTTTTAAAACTTGTGGGTCGATAAATCTTCTGTAATGAGAAGAAATAAACTCATGTTTTCCAACTTTTTTGCCTACTCCATAATATTCGTCTTTTAAAGTTCTACACTCTATGAATAAAAAATTTATATTACTTTGTTTTTTAATAGAGGATATTAAACGGTTTTCATCAAGGTAATTAATCGCATGTAAAGTAAATCTTGAATAAATTGAAAATTTTTCATTAATTTTACTTTTAAAAAAGATTCTACAAAAATTATCTTGCAAAAACTTATTCTTATATCGAATAAAATTTTTTTTATTTCTTTTTATTGCCTCTTTAGATTTATCTATTCCAAAACAATGGATTTTATTCTTATTAAAATAAATAGAATCTCTTCCATTGCCGCATCCAATATCGTAAAGAGTGCCTTTATAATTTTTTAAAATTTTTCTACAAAAAATAGCAAATTTACTGGGTTCAAGGGTTAATTTTTTCTTTTTATAAAAGTTATCCCAATATTTTAGTTTTTTTTTCATTATCCTTAAATTTAATTTACACCAGGTATTAAATTTAGAATTTCATTTATACTCAACAATCTCTTATCTGCCTCTTTTGATCTATTATTTTTCAAAATATCAAGTGCTACATTTCTCATTGCAGGATAAGCCGCTCTTAACATATGATTTGCATAAATAACTATATTAAATCCATTTTTTAAAAGCTCTTTTTCAGTAACATGATTGTAACTAGACGGAACACTTATTAAGGGTATATTTTTATAGCTTTTTCGAAATAATTTTGAAAACTGAAAAATTTCTTTGGTGTCTTTTGATTTACTATGTATCATAATTCCGTCTGCTCCAGCTTCAACATATGAGTGCGCTCTATCGATAGCATCTTTAAGCCCCTTACCTAAAATAAAACTTTCAATTCTAGCTATAATCATAAATTCATGACTGCTTTGAGCTTTTTTTCCTATGGATATTTTTTTTGCAAAACTTTTTTTATCTTCTTGTTTTTGATCTTTAGTATTTTTAAAAAGCGAATTCTTTTTTAAACCAGTTTTATCTTCTATTATAATTGCTGAAATACCTAATCTTTCTGCAGATTTTATCTTCATTTCAAAATGTTCGATTTTCCCTCCGGTATCTCCGTCGAAAATCAAAGGCTTAGTGGTTACATCAAAAATTTGATTTACACCCTGAAGTCTTTGAGAAATATCAACTGATTCATTGTCTGGCTTTCCCATCATAGTTGAGTCAGTCAAAGAGCTTGACCAAAATCCATCAAACCCTATTTTTTTTCCATTCTTTTGCATATAAATATTTTCCCCTATCAAAGCAGATATTGGATTGTGAGCCTCGAGAAATCTTGAAATATTTTTAGCATCAAGTAATTTTCTTAGTGTTGCTCTTCTAATGTCTGGTGTAATTGTAATTGAATTTTGATGATCTATTAAAGCTGCAGACGAAATACCTTTTGTATAAGGTAATTCTATGAGTTTTCCGCCATAGCTTTTCAAGGCTTTTATTGAATTTTTTCTTATAATACTCATATGACCTTTTTTCCAGTCATCTCCGTGTACCATAAAATCTGGTTTTATTTTTTTGATGTTGTGCGAATAATCCCATTGCTTTTGTGCAACTACTTTTTTAACTCCTTTAAAATTTATTAAAATCTTTTTTCTTTGTTCAAAGCTTAACAGGGGTAAACGCTTGTACTCAGCAATCGCATTATCCGTAATTAATCCAATTATTATATCTCCGTAAGTTCTTGCCGACTCGATAAGTTTTATATGGCCATGATGTATAGTTCCTGCGGTTAGAGCAATATATACGATTTTATTTTTTTTTGTTTTCATAAATTGTTCAATTTTTGAACATAATATTGAGAATTATCCATTAGTAAAGCTTTAATTTCAAAGCATAAATATTTATATTTCATCTTCTAAAAAATTTGTCCATTCATTTATGCCATTATTACTTATTTTACAGAAATTATCTTTCAACTCATTTATAGTATTTAAAACATTTGGAGAATTCCACCAACTTAGAGGATTTGACCATACTTCGTTAATATGTTCTGCTGCTTCTTTTGCATCCTTAAAACAAATTTTATTTTTAAATAATTTTATTTGAAGTTGTTTAGTTTCTTCAGTTTGATCAAGAAATGGATTATTTTTTGGATCATTTATCAGTACTGTTGGACCAGTTAATATTCCCTCTAAAAAGGCAGTTTGTGGATATGAACATACAATTATTTTAGATTTTGAAATATATTTATAAAGCGCAGGACTTTCATTAATATATTTATCTTTGATTTCTTTTTTTAAATCTCTTTGTTCTGAAATCAATGACTCTTTTGTTGGAAGATACTTTAATTTTTGAAAAATATCTTTTTTTAAAATTGATTTAAATAAAATTATATTTTCTATATTATTTGATGTGCTAAAATTCACTCCTGTCCCAGCCTTATGGGGATACAAATGATTGGGTTCTTCAACATAACTTAAATAAATAGGATTTTTTCTATTAAAGTTGTAATTTATAAACTTAGAGGCCGGTAATTGCACATCGTTATTATTTCTGGGTTTTGTCCAAGTGAACTTCTTATCAACAAATTTATTCTCATATTGTAAGCACGGAGAAAATTTTTGATGGTTGGCACCTCCATGATTGCTTACATAAAATTTAGCCTGGTTTTCTATAACATTAGATGCGACCCAATATTTAAATTTTTCATTATGATAGTGATTGTAAGAGGAGACAATTAATTTTGGCCTAATTTTAATATTTTTTACACTGTTATTAAGCATATTATAGCCCTCTAGAAAACACTTAGGTATATCAAATTTTATAACTGTGTCTAAAAATTTAGGAAACATATCCAAATCATCGTAGCTTGCAGCTTCATCGAATTGTAAGGATTCTCTGCTCTTAAAATCATAATTGATATTTTCAAAATGATAATTTTCAAAATGATAATTAAATAGCGATCTAAAATGCTGTGGAAATTGACCAAGTTTTAAATTAATTTTATAAAAATTTTTTTTAGTAAAAATTTTATCCTCTATAAAAATAAGATTTTTTTTTGCCATTATTAAATTGAAATTATCTAGAAGAGTATAAAAATTAAATTTAATTTTTTGAGAAATAGATAGGTTTATTTTTTTTTCTTCTTTAAATTTAAAGTCTTTTTTTAAAAAGTTAATATTTTTACCATTGTTCTTTAAAAATTTTAAAATTTTTTTAAATACTGTATAATTAAATTCGTTGTTGTCTCTTATTAAATTTAGATAATCAATTGTATAGGAAGGGGATGACTCTTTGTCGTCATTTAATAAACAAAAATCCAAATTTTTATTAAAATTCAAAGCTTCATTAACTACTTTCCATCTATATAACTGAGAAGGAATATAATAATAAAGCCATGACAATGTTAATATATTCCAATATCTTTCAGGAAAGTTCTTTTTATGATAAACATTTAAAAAAATACTTAACTTTTTTGCATATATATCTAAAAGTTTTTGCATATAAATATAATCTTTTTCCAGTAAATCGATATTCTTCCAGGGGTTAGATATTAAATATAAATCTTTATTCTTTAAAAAATTTTTTGTTTCTTCTCTTGATGAAAAACACCACTTGCCAGCATAAATTTTTTTTTTATTTATTTCAAAATTAGCGTCTAAGATTGTGGCTATAAATTGTGAACTGTTACTGTACATTTTTAATATTAAATAATGAGGAAAGTATTTTAATTATTTACTTATACTTTTGTCATTTTAATTAATTGTTTTACACTTAAAAAATCAGGATTATCTTTAGAGTTATAGCTAAAATTTACTTTGACTTTTTTGCAACTTTTAAATCTTTTTTTTAAATTTGAAACTCTTGATGAGTTACTGTCTGCTAAGATAATATAATATGATCCTACATCATAAGTGTTATAACTATCCGCAGATGTAACCATCTCTTCATGAATTTTTTCACCTTTTCTAATTCCTACAATTTTATATTTATTTTTGAGTTTCATGGCTTTGATTAAATCAAGAATATGATATGAGGGAATTTTTGGAACAACTAAATCTCCTCCAGATAAATTTTTAATTGACCAATCTACAACTTTTACACCTTCTTCTAAAGTAATGCTAAATCTAGTCATTTCATCACTAGTTAAACCGAACACTCCTTTCGTTTTAAATTTTGAAAGAATAGGAAGAACTGAACCTCTGGATCCTAAAACATTCCCATATCTTACAATTGAAAATGAACAGTCCTTACCGGAATAATTGTTTGCTGCAATAAAAAGTTTATCACTACAAAGCTTTGTCGCGCCATAAAGATTTATTGGCGCACAGGCTTTATCTGTTGAAAGAGCTATAACTTTTTTAACTTTATTATTTAAACACGCTTCAATCAAATTTTGAGCTCCTACAACATTTGTTTTGATAAACTCAATAGGGTTATATTCGGCAACTGGGACCTGCTTTAATGCTGCTGCATGAATAACAATATCAATCTTATTTAATGCTCTAGAAATTCTATCAAGATCTCGCACATCACCTATAAAATATCTAATAGATGGATATTCATCTTTACTAAAAGTACGAGCCATTTCTGACTGTTTAAGTTCATCTCGACTAAATATAACGAGTCTTTTTATTTTTTTATATTTTTTTAATATAAATTTAGTAAAAGCCTTGCCAAAACTACCTGTTCCACCAGTTATTAAAATTGATTTTCCATTCATAAATGTTTATGTTCAATATTTGAACATGTATACATGAGTTTGATATGATTTGTAAAGAATTTTGTTATTTTGTTAATTTTTTCAACATTTATAGTATAAATTAAATAGATATATGAATTTCAGAAATAAAAAGTTATTTTTTAAACATATTAAAAGGCCTTTAATAATTGCAGAAATCTCAGGGAACCATAATGGTAAAAAAAGCTCACTATTAAATCATATAAAATGTGCTGTAAAAGCTGGAGCTGACATGATTAAGATACAAACATATGAACCAAAAGACATCACTTTAAAAAGTAAAAATAAAAGTTTTAAAATTAATAGTGGGATTTGGAAAGGAAAGTATTTGTGGGATCTTTATAAGAAGGCACACACTCCCTACCAGTGGCACAAGGATGCATTTAAATTAGCAAAAAAATTAAATACTACTCTATTTAGTACACCATTTAGTCANACTGCAGTAGATTTTTTAGAAGACCTAGGAAATCCAATTTACAAAATTGCGTCATTTGAAATAACAGATCTTAATTTAATCGATTATGTTGCAAAAACAAAAAAACCTATCATTATTTCAACGGGTCTATCTACCATAAAAGAAATTAAAAAAGCAATAAATGTAATTAAAAAACATCATAATAACTTTGCTATCCTTCATTGTGTATCTGGTTACCCAACTCCAGAAAGTGAAACAAATGTAAAAAGTATTAATTTTTTAAAAGCCAATTTAGGAAAAACATGTATTGGGATATCTGACCATACAAATGACATTAATAGNTCCTTAGCGGCTATNGCTTTAGGAGCAAAACTAGTAGAAAAACATTTCAAAGTCTCAAATAATGTTAAAAGTTTAGACAGTAAATTTTCAATTGANTNTAAAAAATTTAAGGAACTTTCTATAAGAAGCAAAAATATTCACAGCTCTCTAGGTAGTTCTATAAAACAACAGGCTAAATCTGAAAAAAAATCTCTTTTTCTTAGAAGATCAATATTTACGTCTAAAGATATTTTAAAAGGTTCTAAAATTACAAAAAAAAATATTGTTTGTTTTAGACCTAAAATAGGAATTGGTTCTGAAATGTACTTCAAAATTTTAGGAAAAAAAATTAATAAAGCTAAAAAGAAATTTTCACCAATTTTTCAATCTGATTTAAAATAAGATCTATGATTAACAATATTTATAAACTTGGAAAAAAACTTTTTACTATTAATAGAAGTATCACTGGTAATGGGGTGAGATTAACACTTTTAAATATAAAAAAAGAATTAAAAAAACTTAAAATTCACGAAGTTAGAAGTGGTACNAGATTTTATGATTGGAAAATTCCACCAGAATGGAATGTAAAAAAGGCTTACGTTAAAGATAAAAACGGAAAAATTATTATTGATATAAAAAATAACAACCTTCATTTAGTTGGNTATTCAACTCCTTGTAACTTTTTTGTTAATAAATCAAAACTGCTTGAACATATCCATTCAATTAAAAATCAACCAAATGCAATTCCTTATATTACTAGTTACTACAAAAAATATTGGGGATTTTGTGTCACTGACAATTTAAGAAAAAAAATAAAAAAAAATTATTTAAATAATGATAAATTTTTGATTAAAATTGATTCAAATTTTAAAAAAAAAGGAAGTTTAACTTATGGTGAATTCATTTTACCAGGTAAAAGTAAAAAAGAAATTCTAATTTCTACAAACATTTGTCACCCTCAGATGGCAAATAATGAGCTATCAGGACCATTGGTTGCTCTTGCTTTAGCTAAACACTTTTCTAAGTACAAAAATGAAAAAACTCTTAGATTTGTTTTTATACCCGAAACTATTGGGTCAATAGCTTATTTAAATTTAAATTATAACGAATTAAAAAGAAATGTTATTGCTGGATATACTTTAAGCTGTATTGGAGATCAAAGATCTTATTCTTTTATACCTACAAAATATGGATCAACTATTTCTGATAAAGCTGCCAAAAAAGCTTTTGAAGAACTTAATTTAAAATACAAAAAGTTTTCTTTTTTAAAAAGGGGGTCAGATGAAAGACAATATAATTCTCCTGGAATTGATTTGCCNATTGCTTCTATTCTCAGAACTAAATATTTAGAGTTTCCTGAGTATCACACATCGTTAGATAACTTCAATTTAATGACTAAAAGAGGATTATTAGGGGGGTATAAAATCGTAAAAAAAACAATTGAAATAATCATGAACGAAATAATTCCTGTTAGCAAAGAAATTTGTGAGCCTAAATTACAAAAGAAGAATCTTTATAAAAGTTTAAGCATAAGAAATAATTTTGAGTCTACAAATCTTCCTAGGATAATTTTAAATTTTTTACAATATGCAGATGGGAAAAATACTATTCATGATATTTCTAAGCATATTAAAATNCCAATAAATAAGACATTGGAAATTTACAAATTGTTATATAAACAAAATCTTTTGGAAAAAAACTAATGAGGCCAAGAAAAAAAAATTTTTTTATATTTAAGTATATTTACATTCCAAAGTTTTAATGATTTAGGTAAATTACTTTTATGATGGGAGGTGGCCTTACCTTTTTGTTTATACGATGAATAGTTATTACTTAAAATTTTTCTTATATTTTTTTCAAACAAATTTTCAATCTCTTTAAATAAAAAATTATAAGTTTTTTTAAAAGAAGAAAATTTTCTTTTTTTAATGTTAATGTTAAATTTTTTTTGTACAATAATATTACCAGCATCAATTTTTTTATTTATTTCATGGATAGTTACACCTTTGGGTGTATTATCTATAAAAGACCAAAAATTAGGGTGGGCACCTCTATTAAACGGAAGATAAGACATATGTAAATTTATTATTGGACGATGGGCTGATTTTAGTAATTTTTCTGTAATTATCTTTTTGTATCCAAAAGAAATTATTATATCGGCTTTTTTTATATCTTTTAATGTAATACTTCTCTTTAAATTAATAACTTTTATGTTTTTAGACTCTATTAATTTTATTAATCTTGTCTCTTTTTTTCCATAACCTAAAAAAATACAAATCATAGATTTAAATATATTAACAAAAGATTATACATAAACTATAAAAAAAAAGCCGGTAAATTTACCGGCCTTTTATTTTTTTTGTAAATCAATAAAATTAATCTATATTTTCTAAAAAAGTTTTTCAGTGCATAAATCAAGCCAATTGAGCTATTAGTACTGGTCAGCTACACGCGTTACCGCGCTTCCACACCCAGCCTATCAACGTAGT
>NHHT02000003.1 GCA_002170875.2 Pelagibacteraceae bacterium TMED170
GATCTAGGTTGTCCAAACGAGGCAGCAAAACCTAAAGGCAAAAAATTTGATATGCCATACTGTGATTATCATCAAAAAGAATTTGAACATTATTCGAAAGAATTAAAAAAATTACCCAACTTATGGACTGAAGAAGAAAGAGAAGCATTTCATAAAAAATACGGTTTTAAAAACAAACCAATGTAGCTTATGCAAGAAGACAAGGATTTAAAAAATTTAAAAATATCTTTATTAGTTAAAACAGCGTTATATGCTTTTCTAATTGGTGTAGGTATTGTGATAATTAAATCTTTATTTTAAAAAATAAATTTCTTTTCTCACTGTGCCACCAGTATGCCCACTTTTTTAAAAATTATTGTTTAACGGGAGTTTTGAGTCATTGGAAGGGGCGTTCTGTTGCCAGGTACTAATAATTATAGTTAATATATAAAATGTACGAATTGTTTGCAAATCTTACTTTAATTACACATTTTATTTTTATTTTATTTGTTATTTTTGGTGGATTGTTGTTTTTTATTTTTTCAAAAATTATTTATATCCATCTCCCAGCGTTATTTTGGGGAATTTATATTGAACTAACTAATTCCATTTGCCCATTAACGTATCTCGAAAATTGGTTCTTGTATCAAGGTGGGCTAACAACTTATTCTGATGACTTTATAACCAACTATCTTATTCCAATAATTTATCCTGAATACCTTAATACTAACACTCAAACATACCTCGGTATAATACTTATATTTATAAATATATTGATATATGGATTAATTTTAAAAAATTTAAAGAAAAAATAAAGGGTGTACTGCTGCCAGGCACTTCACCTTAACAGTTATTTTTTTCCTTTAATTTATTTAAATGTAAAGCTCTAGCTTTTGCAGCTTCTGCAGCCTCATCAACATTTTTCATTGTTACTCCCATACCAGGAAGAAAAAATAATACAGCACCTATGTTATGAGGATTATTCATTTTTTTTGCAGCTTGGGCTTCATCTGCATATTTATTTGCTTTAGCGATTTCTGAACTTAATTCTTTGCAGCTAAACTCATTATCATTTGGACCTATAATATTTACTACCTTTGGAGTTGCGCATGAAACAATAAATAAAGATAAAGTTAAAAATATTAAAGTTTTTTTCATATTTTTAACTATCATAAGTGGTGTTATGTTGCCAGGTGACGTGAATTAAAAATCCCATTTAATCTCCTATAAAATATGGGCAGACCAGAAGACAGAGAGATAAATTAATTTTTTTTGACACTTTAAAACTCTAATGTATTAATATATTAACAATAACAATAAAAATAACAAAGTGCCCTCGTGGTGAAATTGGTAGACACAAAGGACTTAAAATCCTTGCCCTTTTGGGAGTGCCAGTTCGAGTCTGGCCGAGGGCACCAAATTAAATGACTAAATTACATTTTATTTTTGATAAAACAAAAAAATCTCAGATTATTAAAAAAAAGATATTGAGAAATTATAAAAATTATTCTCCATATAATTCAAATTTTATTGTTGTGGCAGGTGGAGATGGATTTATGCTTAATGTTCTTAAAAAGTTTTATAAGTTAAAAAAACCATTTTATGGCATTAATTGTGGAACTTTTGGTTTTTTAATGAATAAATACAATTATAGCAATTTAGAAAAAAAAATTTTAAGAGCTAAAAAAACTATAATTAGTCCACTTGAAATAGTCGCAACAAACAAAAAAAATCATAAAAAAAAATTAATTGCCATAAATGAAGTTTCTTTGTTTAGACAAAGCAAACAAACTGTTTCTTTAAAATTGAATATTGGAAAAAAAAATATAATTAAAAAATTAATTGGAGATGGTCTTTTAGTATCAACACCAGCTGGAAGTACAGCTTATAATCTTTCTGTACACGGTCCAATTTTGTCTTTAAATTCTGAAAAGCTAGCAGTTACGCCTATAAGCCCATTTAGACCAAGACGATGGAAGGGTAAAATTATTTCAAATAAATTAAAAATTACAATTAAGAATCTTGATATAATCAAAAGACCCGTAGCTACTGTGGCTGATAATATCGAAGTAAGAAATATAAAATCTTTATTAATAAAAATTAATAAAAATATAAAAATTAGTTTACTTTATGATAATAATAGAAGTTTATTTAAAAGAATTTTAATTGAACAAATTAGAAAAAATACAAAATAGAATATGAATAAATATAAAGTTCCAGTAAATGAAACACTTTTAAAAGGAAATGAAAAAAAATACTTAGTTAAATGTATTAACGATAACTTTATATCTTCTTCAGGTCCTTTTGTTACTAAATTTGAGAAAAATTTTGCAAAAAAAGTAGATAGAAAATATGCTATAGCAGTAAGCAACGGAACAGCAGCTATTCAATTAGCTTTTGAGTCTTTAAATTTAAAAAAAAAAGATGAAGTAATACTTCCATCCTTTACTATTATTTCTTGCGTTCTTCCTGTAATTAGATGTGGAGCCACGCCAATTTTAATTGATAGTGATCCAATAACTTGGAATATGGATGTAAATAAAATTGAAGAAAAAATAACTAAGAAAACAAAAGCAATTATAGCCCCGCATATCTACGGATTACCGATTGATATGGACCCACTATTAAGGATTGCAAAGAAATACAAATTAAAAGTAATTGAAGACTCAGCAGAAATGATAGGTCAAAACTATAAGAAAAAAAGTTGTGGAAGTTTTGGCGATGTTTCTACTTTTAGTTTTTATGCAAATAAACATATAACAACAGGCGAAGGAGGAATGGTTGTAACTAACGATACAAAAATTGCTCAAACGTGTAGAAGTTTAAGAAATATTTGCTTCAATCAAGAGAGAAGATTTTTGCATTATAGACTGGGTTGGAACTATAGATTTACAAATATTCAAGCTGCAATTGGGTTAGCACAACTTGAAAAATTAAATAAGTTCGTAGCAAAAAAGAGAAAGATTGGAGAGATTTACGAAAAAGCTCTATCAAATATTAACACTTTTAAAACCCCTTGTAAGAAAACAAATTATGCAAAAAATATTTATTGGGTTTATGGACTAGTTCTAAATAAAAATTCAAAATTTTCAGTTAAAACAATTATGAAAAAGCTGAAAAGTCATGGTGTAGAAACAAGGAATTTTTTTTGGCCACTTCATCAACAACCAATCCTCAAAAAGATGGGCTTTTTCAAAAAATGCAAATTACCAGTATCAGAATATTTAGCGAAAAATGGTTTTTATATTCCTACAGGTCTTTCTATCACTAAAGCTCAACAAAAATATGTTATCAATAAAATTAAAAAAATATTAAAATAGACATATGATAAAAAAAAATTGTAGATTATGTAATAGCATTAGATTATTTAAATTCTTAGATTTAGGTTTTCATCCTCCTTCTGATCAATTTAAAAGCAAAAAACAATTAGATGATCCTACTACTTATTATCCTCTTAGAGTTTGTAGTTGTTTAAAGTGTGGGTTTAAGCAATTAGACTATGTTGTTGATCCAAAAATACTTTATCAAGAGAACTATCCATACGAGTCTTCGTTAACAAAAGCTGGAATTGATCATTATACAGAGTTCGCCAACTCAACCACTTCAGAATATAAGCTTGAAAAAAAAGATTTAGCAGTTGATATCGGGAGTAATACTGGCGTTCTTCTTAATGCATTCAAAAAAAACAACTTAAATATAATGGGTGTTGATCCCGCACAAAATATTTGTAAGGTTGCTAAGAGAAAAGGTATTCCAACTATTAATAGTTTTTTCAATAGAAGTTCAGTTCAAAAAATTTTAAACAGATATGGTAAAGCTAAAGTTGTTACAGGAACAAATGTTTTTGCTCATGTAGATGATTTAAACTTGTTTGTAAAAAACATAAAACTTTTAATTGATAAAAAAAAGGGTATTTTTGTAATTGAGGCACCACATTTTCTCCATTTAATTAAAAATCTTGAATATGATACCATTTATCATGAACATTTATCGTATATTTCAGTTAAACCTTTAATTTCCTTTTTTAAAAAATTTAAATTAGAAATAATTGACGTTCAACAAAGAGATATACATGGAGGCTCAATCAGAATATTTGTATCTAATACTAAAAACTATAAAATAAAATCATCTGTTAAAAAAATTTGTAATATTGAAGATAAGGCTAAATTAAATGATAAAAAAACTTTGTTATTATTTCAAAAACGAGTTAACATAAATCGCTTAAAATTAACTTCTTTATTAACAAAAATAAAAAAAGCAAATAAGTCTATTATAGCACTAAGTGCACCCGCTAAGGGAATGACTTTACTAAACTATTGTAAGATCGATAAAAATTATATTGACTATGCAACGGAAAAATCAAAAATTAAACAAGGCTTATTCACACCTGGATTAAATATACCTGTTTATTCAGATAAAAAAATATTAGAGACTAAACCGGATTATGCATTATTACTTGCTTGGAATTTTTCAAAAGAAATAATTAAAAATAATATCAAATTTATGAAAAGAGGCGGTAAATTTATCATACCCATTCCTTATGTTAAAATTGTCGGTATTAAAAAATGAAAAAAATTAAACTTAAAGTTAATCATAAAGATCAAAGAGGTTTAATTGTTGACCTGTTAGAAAAAAAAAATATAAATGCGATTACTCTTATAACTCAAAAAAAAGGTAAAGTTAGAGGTAATCATTATCATAAAAAAACCACTCAATGGAATTATTTATTAAATGGAAAAATAAAAATATATGCAAAAAAGAAAAATAAAAAAAAAGAAACTATAGTTTTAAAAAAAGGTGATCTAGTTGTGACTGAAAAAAATGAAGCACACGCTATTAAAGCTGTTACAAACTCACAATTTCTTGTTTTTACTCAAGGCCCTCGTGGAGGTAAAGAATATGAAAATGATACTTTTAGATTACTTAAAAAATTAATTTAGTTTTCTTATAGTAGATAAAATAAGTTTATTTCTTTTAACTGTAAAAACATCACTACCACCATATTTATCAAAACAATTAGTAATGCTGTTTAAATTTGGCTTATTATTTTTTACAGTTCTATTTGTCATAATAATAAATTCAGCCTTATTTTCTGGCACAATACTAAATTTATTTTTATATTTATTTTTCATATATTGTTTTAATACATGGGTATTTAAACCGCACGTAGTAATTAATATAGGTTTATTTTTATCAAAATTTGATTTTTTTACTAATTCTTTGATTGAAGCACCCCAATAGTCATTTTCAAATTTTTGATACCTCAATTCTTTTTTTGAATTAAAAACATTTAAATACGTATAGTGATAAGGGGTTATAATAAAAAAATTATATAAAAAAAATATAATAAGTATCGATACAAAGCTTAGAGTACTTTTGATTAATAATAAATTCGTATTTTTAATTAAATAAAAAAATGTTAAAGCCGGTATGATAGTAATGTAAGGAATAGTCCATAAAAATAATCTAATACCATCATAGAGTGGATAAGGATTAATAAATAAAATTAAATTAGGAAAAATTAATAAAGATACAATTAACAATAATTTTATTTTAAAGTTTTTAAACTTTTTTATATAAAAATTAAACTTAGAAAAAAGAATTATTATAAATAAGGCATAAAGTAATAGTAAATATTCAGGTGATTTAAATATAAAATTTATTAATAAATACGTAAAAGGAACATTATCTGAATTATAATAGTTACCGTTAACAAGATTATATGACCAACCAGTCCAATATTCAGATGAAAAAGTTTCAATAAGTGCATTAATTGGTAGCAAAAAGATATTAGGATATGCGTCTATCCAAAAAAATATTAATGAACTATAAAAGACAATAAAACATTTACCAAGGTCAATTAAAAATTTTTTTGAATTAAACTTATTTGAAATAAATATTTTAAAAATAAATATTTCTAAAGGTAAGAAAATTAATATTGGAAGAAGAGAACCTAAAAAAACCATTTGTATTCCAGTTGCTAAAGAAGATAGCAGACCAACTATAATTAAATATTTGAATGATTTTTGACTAGAATTTTGATTTTTTAGATACTTTAAAACATAATAAAATATCCATACATGACTAAAAGCTAAAATTGTGTCTTTACTATTAAAGGCCATATGGCCAAAAAATAAAGGATAAAATAATAAAATTAATAAAGCTATTTTTCCTACTTCTTTATTAAAAAGTTCTTTACATAGTTTTCCTATACCAATGACAGTTAAAAGTGAAAACGATAAATTTATTAAGTGAGAAACTTGTATTGAATATTGAGCGGGAAAAATTTTTGTAATTAGATAAGAAAAGGACCAATATAAAGTAGAATAATTTTCTCTATAAAGAATTTGCTCATCAATTTTGCCGAATGAAAGTAAGTAATTTAAAATCACTCTACCTTGATTTAAATGAAATCCTTCATCCCATGTTCTGCCAATAGAAATTGCGCAATAGATTGAATAAAAAATTAATGCCAAAAGGAAATAATTTCTTTTTTTATAAAATTTATTGAACAAGATTTTCAATTTTACTTAGCTTCATTAAGTTCTCTTTTGATTTTTTGATAAAAATCTGAAAGAAGTTTGGCGTCATTTTCATTTAAAATTCTATCTTTATCCAAGCCAGATTGAATTTCCGCTCTTAATTTGTCTTTAACTGACTCTATTGTTTCTTTGTTATTAATTTGAAGTATTTGATTTATTGCTTGAAACTTATCTGCTAAAAATAAGTTAAAAACGATGCTAATAACTATAATCGCAGCTAAAGAAACAGCACATAATTTTATTAAAAATTGTTTAAGGTTATTTTTTTTACTAAAACTGGTCATTTTGAATAATATAATAGTATTCATATATATTAAATTTTATAAAGAGTAAAATTATGATTATAAAAAATTTAATAAGAATTTTTAAAAGCTATAAATTACTCATATTTAATATTATTTTTTTTGAGTTAATTTATATAGTACTTGGTTACAAAGGTAATAGAATTACACATACAAAAAATAGTTCAATGGCTGATAATATTCCCTGTCCTTATTTTTTTCTTTATAAAATAACTCAAAAACTTAAAAATTATAAATTCAAAAATTTTGTTGATCTAGGTTGTGGATCTGGTCGGGTTATCGGATTTTTTAATAAAAAATTCAAAAGTAAATTTTTTTTTGGTGTAGAATATAATTTTAATGAATACAAATTTGCAAAGAAAATATTTAAAGAAAATAAAAATATCTTAATTTCAAACGCAAACTTTTTAAAATTTAATCATAATAAGTTTAAAGCTGATTGTTATTTTTTAAATAATCCTTTTACAAGTGATAATACGTTTAAAAAGTTTATCAACAGTTTAATAAAACAAATTCCAAATAATAAAAAAGTTATATTTGTTTTTGTTAATTTTAATTTTAAAGTTATTAAATCTATTAAAAAAATTGAATTAGTTGAAAAATATGAAGTAACTAATATAAAAGGTTATAGCATCGGATTATTAAACAATTAATATATGTCAAAAAAAATATCAATAATTATATGTACATACAACGAAGTTAATTTTATTGAGAGGTCTCTTAAGTTGATAAAAAATAATTTACAAGATGTAGAGACAATTATCGTTGATGATAATTCAAATGATGGAACTTTAAAAAAATTGGATGAAATAAAATCTAATTATGATTTTTCACTTTTTGTAAGAAAACACGAGAGAGGATTAGCTTCAGCTCAAATTAAGGGTTTTCGAGAAGCAACAGGAAAATATATTGGAACAGTTGATGCAAATAGTTTAGACCAATTATTGTATTTTAACAAATTAGCTGACGAACTGGATAAAGGAAATGATTTAGCAGTTTTATCCAGATATATTCCTGGCGGAGGAGATCAGAGAATATTTATTAGAGCTTTCGCAAGTAAATCTATAAACACGGTTAGTAAATTTTTTCTACGAATTCCATTTCATGATTTTACAAGTGGTATTTTTTTAATGAGAAAAAGTTTGTTTAATAAAACAGAGAATATCATTACTGGTTATGCAGAATGGTTCATAGAGTTTGTATATTTCTTACATAAAAAAAAATATAAAATAGTTGAAATTCCTTACGTTCAAACTAAAGATGATGAATCGATAGAAAGCAAGTCATTCCCTAATCTTTTTACTTTTTTTTATTTAGGTTCTAAGTATTTAATCAGAGTATTTTTAACTATTTTAAGAAATTGATTAAAAATATTTTAAATGCTAATTAATGAATTGTGTATTTAATCAATAAAAAATTTTGGAATAAAAAAAAGGTCTTTGTAACTGGACATACTGGTTTCAAAGGAAGTTGGCTATGTATTTTTCTAAATCAATTGGGAGCTGAAGTTACAGGATATTCATTAACTCCATCAACTAATCCTAGTTTATTTAATTTAGCTAATGTCGGTAAGATAATTAAAAAATCTATTATTGCAGATATAAGAAATTATAAACAACTATATAATGAAATAAAAAAGTCTAAATCTACTATAGTTTTTCATTTAGCCGCACAGCCCTTGGTTAGACACTCTTATGAAGAGCCAAAAAAAACTTTTGATACAAATTTTGTTGGATCATTAAACATTCTTGAAGTAGTGAGAAAAATAAAATCGATTAAGACTACTATTATAATTACATCAGATAAAGTGTACGATATTTCTAAAAATAAAATATTTAAAGAGACAGATAATTTATTTGGAAAAGATCCATATAGTTCGTCCAAAGTTTGCATTGAATTTCTTTTTTCTTCATATATTAACTCTTTTTTTTCATCTCGAAAAAATCAAAAACTTGCAACAGTTAGAGCTGGAAATGTAATTGGGGGAGGTGACTTTTCTAAAGACAGATTAATACCGGATATATATCGTTTTTTAAAAAAAAGAAGAAAAATTATTATCAGGAGTCCTAATGCTATAAGACCTTGGCAGCATGTGTTGGAACCTTTAAGTGGTTATCTTTTACTTGCAGAAAAAATTCATTCAAAAAAAATAGAAAAAATAAGTCCTAATTGGAATTTTGGTCCAGATTTAAAAAATTGTAAAACAGTAAAATATGTTTCTAGTTATTTTGCTAAGAATTTAAAATTAAAAATTATTTATAAAAAATCAAGAAATGCTAAATATAAAGCGGAAACAAAGATTTTAAGATTGAATAATATGAAGGCAAAAAAGTTAATTGGATGGAAACCTAAGTGGGGATTAAACACTTCTCTAAATAAAATATTAGAGTGGAATAATAAAATTAAAGTAAATAAACCTTTAAATGTTTGTAGAACCCAAATCAAAGAATTTTTAAAACTATAAACTACTTTAATTTTTTATTTAAGATCTGAAATTTTTTGTGCCAAATTTGATATTTTTCTATCATCTTTAACTATTTCTTTTAAAATCTTTGAAGTAGATTTAAAGTCAAGCTTTAATGAGAGTTTTAACAAATCCATCCAGTTTTTATTATTTTTTGATCTAATTTTTTGTATTTGATTTATAATTTTTAGACCTTTTTTTATTTTTTTTTTATTATTCATAAGTTTTATGGTGCCCTTACACGGACTCGAACCGCGAACCTATTGATTACAAATCAATTGCTCTACCAATTGAGCTATAAGGGCTTAGCTGTGTTTTTAAGCGATAAATTTTAAAAAATCAAATCCAAAGTTATAAAAAGTAACTTTTAATTTTTTGCGATATGTAATCTATGTCTTTAATGTTTAAATAGTTATGCAAAGGTAGCCTTACGATTTTATCAATATATAGATTTGAATTTCTAAGTTTATCTTTTTTTCCAAGGTATTTTTTTCCAGCTTTTGATTTATGCAGTGGAGTGTAGCTTATAACAGCTTCGATTTTGTTGAGCCTTAAAAATTTTAAAAATTTTTCTCGATCTTTATTTTTTAAAACAATTACAAAAGCATGATAGTTATATCTGTATTTATGATAGTTTGTTAAATAAAAATGACCCTTTAACCACTTATTTAAATTTTTAAGATACCTAAAGTATAATGTTTTTCTTAATGAAAATATTTTTTTGTGATGTATTATTTGAGGTAATAAATAACTAGCAGACAACTCTGACAACATAAATGAAGAACCTATATCAACCCAAGAATAATATTTTCTCTTACCCTGTTTAACTAAATACCTATCAGTTCCTTTATCAAATATTAAATAAGACTGATTGATAAATTTTTTGTTATTTACTACAAGCATACCTCCTAATCCAGAGTGTAAATTTTTAGTTTCATGGAAAGAAAAACATGCNAAGTCACCAAATGAACCCAGNGGTTTATTTTTAAAATAAGAACCAAAGCTTTGAGCCGCATCCTCAATTANTATAATTTTTTTCTTTNTACAAAAAATCTGTAATTTNTCTAGAAAATCAACGCTATAACCTTGGTAATGTACAATTACAATTGCTTTAGTNTTTTTGTTCACACAATTTTTGATTTGATTAAAACTGGGCATTAAATTTTCTTTTTCAATATCACAATACNTAAGTTTACATCCAGTTCTTGCGAAACTTGAAGCTGTTGTTATAAAGCTAAATGCAGGAACTATAACCTCATCATCTTTTTTAAGTTTTAACATTAGCCCGCACATTTCAAGGGCTGAAGTACAACTATTAGTTAAATGAATATTTTTAAATTTATAAAATTTTTTAATTTTTTTTTTAATAAGCTCAATGTTCACACCAGGTCCATGTAGTGGTTTTCTTGATTTGAGGAATTTATTAACATTTTNTATGCTGGAATTTAGTTGAAGTGGGATATTAAAACTTATTTTTTTCATGTGAATATTATTAATATACTTAGCTAATTAAACAATATAAATAACAATAGATATTATTTTATAAATAAAATATTATTAAATATACGATCATATTTAAATTGTTANAAATTGTACAAAATATAAAATGAACAATAAAGAAATTAGCATAATTATCCCAGTTTACCAGTCATCATTGAGTCTGAAGCCTTTATTTGAGGATATTCAAAATNTTTTACAAAATAATTTTAAAAATTATGAGCTTATTTTAGTTAATGATAATAGCTCAGATGACTCTTGGGATATTATACGATCCTTATGTGAAAAAAATTCTTGGGTAAAAGGTATAAATTTAAGAAAAAACGTTGGTCAGCATAATGCTACATTTGTAGGTTTAAAACATTGTGTTGGCGATATCATTATAACTATGGATGATGACGGTCAAAATAATCCTCAAGATATAAAAGCTATGAGTTCTAAAGTNAAAGAAGGTTCAGATGTTTGTTATGCNAATTACAAAACTAAAAAGCATAATTTGTTCAGAAGAATGGGAAGTATGCTTAATGACCTAATCATAAACATACTTTTTAAAAAATCAAAAAATTTAAAAGTTAATGCATTTAGATGTTTTAATAGAGATATTAAAAATGAAATTATTAAAAATAGGTCACCATATATTTATATTGATGGAATAATATTATCACTAACAAATAATATTTCTAAAGTAATGGTAGATCATGTTTCAAGAAAGTTTGGTNAATCTAATTATTCGTTTTTTAAACTTATAAATTTATGGATTATTGTTGCAACAGGATATTCTATTGTTCCATTAAGAGTAGCTTCACTGCTTGGGATTATTTTTTCAATTTTTGGATTTTCTTTATCAATTTTATTTATTATNCAAACTCTTGTGAGTAGCAACTCTCCAAGCGGATGGGCTTCACTTATCGTAATTATTTTGACAATCGGAGGCATACAATTATTTGCTCTTGGGATAATGGGTGAATACTTAGGAAAATCTTATCTAACCATTAACAATCAACCCCAGTTTTCCATTAAAAATAAAATAAACGTTGAAGACAAAAGTAATTAAAAGACTCGAGACAATTAAAACAACTGCAATAATAACCGANAGAAGTCCTATAAGTTTCTTATCTTTTTTTTGTTTAAAATTTTATTTGACAATATCTGTATTATGAACTTTATAAACTATTGATTATTTGATATATATCAAACTCTAATTATGAACAACNTNATGGACAGCTATAGTTACTTTCAGTATGTTTTGCTTATNACTTTGGCAATTATCTCAGGTCTAAGTTTGAGATTCACTTTGTCTCATGCAAAGCAAATGTGGGCTACAACTTATCATCATACACTTAGCTATGCTCTGCTTCCAGTTATCACAATGATAATTACAACTTTGATTGCTGGCAACCTGGCACTTTCACTTGGAATGATCGGAGCCCTATCAATTGTTAGATTTAGAAATCCAGTTAAAAGTCCACTTGAATTAGTAATTTATTTTGCTTTAATAACTATTGGNATAGGCACTGCTGTAAATTTTAAATTAAGTATACTTTTAACCATTGTTGTTAATTTAGTAATTTTTGTTTTTGGAAAATTTCAAAATAAATTTGATAAAAAAGGTAAAAGTATATTCTCTATTTCTTTTGAAGAAGGTTCTTCAGTCCATACAATGGAAGTTAAATCAACTACACAAATTAAAGTTTTAGATGAAAATAAAAATCTTTCTTCTTACTACTCCATGAAAAATCCAGTATCATTNAATTATCGTTTGTTTTTTTTAAATCAAGATGAATTAAAAAAATTGCAAGAGGATTTAAAAACTAATAATGATATTCAGAGTATTGATATTAAATATGCTCGTTAAGCTTAGATTTTTAATATTATTCTTAACATTCTTTTTTACTTTAAATTTAGTTTATGCATCAACTAAATTAACTCAAATTAAGGAGTCTATTGAGCCATATTGCAATGGAGAGAGTCCAAATAATTTTTTAACTCACAAAAGTATAAAAAATATTGAAATTAAAATTAATAATAAAAAAAAATGGTATACAAATATATTTAAAATTTTAGTTGATTTTAATTCAGAAGAAACTAAGACTGAAAATGCTAACTTTTTCGATTTCAATATTTCTCAAAAACACAAAAAAAAATTTAAATCAAAAGTTAAAGTAAATTTTTCGAAACCAAAAATATCATGCNATTTTCAAGCAGAAGTCAGAGTCACAGGAGATTTATGGTGGCATTTAGACTGGAGAAATGGAGTTCCTGTAACCAGTTTACATGTAGAGTTAGTTAACGGTCATATAAATAACGTGAGACATTTTAAGTTACTTTTACCTCAATCAAGAGAAGGAGGNGGGAATGAAATTTTTGTATCATCTATATTAAAAGAAGTTGGTTTTCTATCTCCAACGACATTTATGGTTAAATCTAAAATAAATGGTCATAATATTGATTATATTTTTCAAGAAGATTTAAAGAAAGAATTTTTAGAAAGCTCAAATTTAGTAGAAGGTCCAATTTTAGAAGGAGATGAAAGATTNACAATAGATAGAGCAAAAAACAAAAAAGTAAATCCAAAATTATCTCTTTCAAGAATGGCCAATTCAAGATACTCGCTAAAAAATAAAACAAAGAATAAAATTTCATTAGATGCTGTTTCNCGACTAAACCAAATCTATTTACAGCATCATCAAACAAAAAGAGCTAATAGAATTAATTATTCACCGATAGATAGACTACATATTGATACTGATAAGTTTTTTAGAGATGATAAAAATAGATCCAAATTTCAATCTTATGTTTCATTGATATATGCACTAGACTCCCAACACAGTCTTTCAGTAGACGACATAAGATTGTATTTTGATCCTATCAACCGAGTATACTTACCTATCTTTTATGATGGAAAATCAAATATTCTTAATACTGAACAAAAACTTAATAATGAAAGTTTGAATAAATTAGTTTCTTATGATGCAAAATTAGGAGCTTATTCATCGATTAATTTAATAAAAAATTTAGATGATAAAAAAATTTTTTCTAAAATTAAAGATAATGGGGTTAAATTAAGTTTTAAACGTTATTTAAAAATTAAAAACAATATAATTAAAAGATTAGAATTAATTTCAAATTCAGATCCAACTAAAATTCAATTTTTGGAAACAAAAGAATATTTTTCTAGTTTAAGCAAAAATGATATTAAAAATGAAAATTTAAAGATAGTTTTTTTAGACTATGAAAATAAAAATTATTTTATATGTGATTTATCTTTAAAAAATTGTGAAGAAAATAAAATTAGTTTAAATAAATTTGAAAATACAGTTAGACAGTTAATAAAACAAGATTTTTCATTTTTAACTGATCAAAATTATAAAAATGCAGAATTTCTGTATGTTTATGATAATTTAGACTATTCCAAAATTAACAAAAAAAAATTTATTGAATTTAAAGAAATAAACTTAGAAAATTTTACAATTCAATATACCGAAGATGTTGAAGTTGAATTACTAAGAGATCAAAAAATAATTAGAATAAATCAAAAAAATAATTCTGGACGTACAATTGTTACTGGAAATGAAATTGATTCTTGGTCAATATTTCTTGATGGAAAAAATCAAGAAATTAAATCACACATATTACTTGATCATAATAATTTGACAGGTTGTTTGACTTTTATTGATATTAAAATTTCAAATATTAATGTTAATACAAATGATACAAGCTGTGAAGACTCAGTTAATTTTATAAGAGTGAGTGGAGACATTAACACTATTAATGTAGAAAATAGCAAATCAGACGGACTTGATATTGATTTTTCAAATGTATCAATTAATTCATTAAGTTTTAAAAATATTTATAATGATTGTTTAGATTTATCATTTGGTAATTATGAAATAATTAATTTATTTGCAGAAGGTTGTGGGGACAAAGGTATTTCAGTGGGTGAAAAATCAAATGCAAAACTATCTAGTATATATATAAAAAATGCTAATGTGGGGCTTGCTGCTAAAGACTCTTCTCTAGTGAATATTGCTGAGTCTAGAATAGTCGATACTCCAGTTTGCTTTTCTTCATATAGAAAAAAACAAGAATTTTCAGGAGCTATAGTTAAAATAAAATCAACCAATTGTACAAAAGATAAATTCCAATCACAAGTTGGATCGAGTATTATTTTAGGATTATGAGTTTTAGATTTGAAGAAAAAATGAGATTAAATTCCACTAAAGTATTTGAATTCATGAAATGGATTAAATTAAATAATGGTTTGGAATTGTATCCTTCAAGAATTATAAATTCTTTGTATTTAGATAACAAAAATTTTTCAATGTTCGACCACTCAATGGAGGGTGTTACTCCAAGAAAAAAACTTAGAATAAGAACCTATAATAATAATTTCTTTTTAAACGATAAATTAAATTTTAAAAAAGAACTGAAAATTACTTCTGTAGAGGGCAGATTTAAAACTTCTGAAAATTATAATAATTCAATTAAAAATGTTTTTGAGGGAGTTTATGACCATGATTATGGATTATGTTTTCCAGTTTTAAATGTTTTATATGAGAGAAATTATTTTATGGTTAATAATGTAAGAGTTACTATAGATAAAAATATTCGTTATAAACAAGTTATTAATAATCATATTTCTTCGACTTCAATATACGATAAATTTAATGTTGTAGAAATTAAATCTGGTAATAACAAACAAAATTTGTTCAATGAAGATTTTCCATTCGAAAGAACTAGGTTTAGTAAATACTGTAGAGGCATTGAGTTTACAAATTTAAATTGTTGTTCAGATATTTAAAAATTATTTATAGTTAATTACCTTTTTTTATAACATGATTTATATGATGGCAAACTATAGATACTGTATTTGAAATATTTAAGCTTTCGATATTCTTATTTATACTTATTTTGAATTTGAAATCTGAATGCATTAAAGTTTTCTTTTTTAGTCCAGAGCCCTCCGAACCAAACAATAAAATATTTCTCCCATCCCATTTATGATCAGTGAAGTCTTTAGTACCTGAAACATCAAATGCACTTACCCAGAAATTTTTAGATTTTAAGAATTTTAAAGTAGTATTAATATTAGATACTTTAAATAAATTAACGTATTCAACACCACCACTGGCACTTCTATATAATAATTTACTTTTTGATGGAAATGATCTTTCTTTTACTATTATACCGTCTATATTAAAAGAAACCGCACTTCTTATTATTGAACCTATATTTCTTGGGTCAGTAACATCCTCAAGAGCTAAAAAATTAATATTTTTTTTATTATTATTTAAAACAAATTCTTTAATAGTTATCTCTTCTAATTGCTCCGCTTCAGCAATTAATCCTTGGTGAGCAATTTCGTCTTTTCCACATAAATTATCTAATTCCTTTCTTGATTTATAAAAAACATGAGTATTCTTTAACAAGTTGAGGGATTGATTTTCTCTATTTAAATTTTTTTGTGCATCTTCTGTTAAAAAAACCCTCTCAATTTTTCTATTAGGGTTTTTTAAAGCTTCTATTACGGCATGTTTGCCAACTATTAAAAATGTTGTTTTTTTCATGAAAAACCTTCAAATTTTTCAAATAAATAGCATATTTCAATAGAAAAAGATTTATTGCTTTTATGCCTTAAGATGCTTATAAAACGCTTGTTGTTAAATACTTTTTAAGTTAAGTGGGTATCCCTAAGATAAAATTCAGGAGGGGTACCAAAGCGGTCAAATGGGGCGGGCTGTAAACCCGTTGCCTTCGGGCTTCGAAAGTTCGAATCTTTCCCCCTCCACCAACTTAATTGGTCTTTATTAATAAAGAGCGTAATAAGTTTGGATAATACGCGGGTGTAGTTCAATGGTAGAACGCTAGCCTTCCAAGCTGGATGTAAGAGTTCGATTCTCTTTACCCGCTCCAAGAATTTTAAGTTAACAATTAAAGCAAATATAAGGAAAAAAAAATGTCGAAAGAAAAGTTTGTAAGAAATAAACCGCATTGTAACATTGGAACAATCGGTCACGTGGATCACGGTAAAACTACTTTAACTGCCGCTATAACAAAAGTCTTATCAGAAGCAGGTGGGTCTAGTAGCGCTAATTTTGTTGCTTATGATCAAATTGATAAAGCGCCTGAAGAAAAAGAAAGAGGAATTACTATATCTACAGCTCACGTAGAATATGAAACTGAAAAAAGGCATTACGCTCACGTAGATTGCCCAGGTCACGCAGATTACGTAAAAAACATGATTACTGGAGCTGCTCAAATGGATGGAGCGATTTTAGTTGTAAATGCTGCAGATGGACCGATGCCACAAACTAGAGAACACATTCTTTTAGCGCGTCAAGTAGGAGTTCCTGCAATAGTAGTTTTTTTAAATAAAATTGATACTGTTAAAGATAAAGAACTGGTAGATCTTGTAGAAGAAGAAATAAGAGAGCTATTAACTTCTTACAAATTTCCAGGAGACAAAACTCCTATAGTTAAAGGATCAGCATTGATGGCTGTTGAAGGTAAAGATGAAACTTTAGGAAAAAAAGCGATAATGGAATTAATGAAAGCAGTAGATGAGCATATTCCTCAACCAAACAGACCAAAAGATAAACCTTTTTTAATGCCAGTTGAAGACGTTTTCTCTATTTCTGGTAGAGGAACCGTTGTTACTGGAAGAGTTGAGTCTGGAGTAATTAAAGTTGGAGAAGAAATTGAAATTGTAGGCATAAGAGATACAAAAAAATCAGTTTGTACAGGTGTAGAGATGTTTAGAAAACTTCTTGATAGTGGTGAAGCTGGAGACAATATCGGAGCACTTTTAAGAGGTGTTGAAAGAGAAGATGTTGAAAGAGGGCAAGTGCTTTGTAAGCCTGGTTCAATTACTCCACATACTGAATTTGAAGCTCAAGCTTATATTTTAAAAAAAGAAGAAGGTGGAAGACACACTCCGTTCTTTACAAAATATAGACCGCAGTTTTATTTTAGAACAACAGATGTTACTGGGGAAGTAACTTTACCTTCTGGTACAGAAATGGTTATGCCAGGAGATGATGGAAAATTTACTGTAAAATTAATTACTCCAATTGCAATGAGTGAAAAATTAAATTTTGCAATAAGAGAGGGTGGTAAGACAGTTGGAGCTGGAGTAGTTACCAAAATTTTAAAGTAAACTCTTAGGAGCGTAGTTCAATTGGTAGAGCGCCGGTCTCCAAAACCGGAGGTTGTGGGTTCGAGTCCCTCCGCTCCTGCCAAAAAAAATGAAAAAACCGTTATGAAAAATCCTTTAAAATTTATTCAAGAAGTTAAGCAGGAAGCATTTCGAGTTACCTGGCCTACTAAAAAAGATACCATGATGGGTGCTTTGATGGTTTTTGGTCTTGCATCTATAGCAGCTATATTTTTTTTAATTTTAGATCAGATTTTAAGATTTTTACTTAATATAATTTTAACCATAAATTTATAGATTATGAACTGGTATATAGTGCAAGCTTATTCGGGATTTGAGAAGAAAGTAGTAGAGTCAATAAAAGACACTCTAGAAAAAAAGAAATTAAGTGAACATTTGGAGGAAATTTTAGTACCAACTCAACAAGTCACAGAGGTTAAAAAGGGAAAAAGAACAAAAAAAGAGAGAAAATACTTTCCTGGTTATGTATTGGTTAAAATAAACCTAACAAAGGAAATATACCATTTGATTAAAAATTTGCAGAAAGTAAGTAGTTTTTTAGGTTCAGAGGACAAGCCTACACCAATTACAGATACAGAAATTAAAAGAATATTGGGACAAGTTTCAGAAAGTGCAATTAATCAAAAAAGTGGTATAAGTTTTGAAGTTGGTGAGAAAGTAAAAGTTTGTGATGGACCTTTTGCTTCGTTTAATGGTTTAGTTGAAGAAATAGATGAGGAAAAATCAAGATTAAAAGTTTCCGTGTCTATTTTTGGAAGACCTACACCAGTTGATTTAGAATTTAACCAAGTGGAAAAAAATTAATATGGCAAAAGAAATTACAGGTTATGTAAAACTTCAAATTAAAGGTGGTCAAGCTAATCCAGCGCCACCAGTTGGTCCAGCATTAGGTCAACGTGGAATTAATATTATGGAGTTTTGTAAAGCATTTAATGAAAAGACAAAAGCATTCATGGGTAAACCTGTCCCAGTTGTTATTACAGTTTATAAAGATAAAAAATTTGATTTTATAATTAAATCTCCTCCAGCTTCACACTTTATTAGAGAAGCAGCAAAATTAAAAAGTGGTTCAAAAGAACCAGGACGAGTGATTGCTGGATCAATAACAATGAAACAGGCAGAAGCTATTGCAAAAGAGAAAATGAAGGATCTAAATGCTTTTGATATTAAAGAAGCCACAAAAATTATTTGTGGCTCAGCTAGATCAATGGGTATTGAGGTTAAAGAATAATGAAAAAAAGATCTAAAAGATATAAAGAACTTACAAAGCTATCAACTAAGAATAAAAAAGTTGAGCTAAAAGATCTTATAGAATTAGTTAAAAAAACTTCAACAACTAAATTTGATGAGTCGATTGATGTGTCGCTTAGAATAAATCTTAAACAAACAAAAGGTGGAGATTTTAATTTAAGAACAGTTTTCAAGTTACCTGAAGGCTCGGGAAAAAAATCAAGGGTTGCAGTTCTATGTGAAGCAGACAAAGTTGAAGATGCAAAAAAAAGTGGAGCAGAAGTTTATGGATCAGATGATTTAATCGAAAAAATTGCTGTTGGAAAATTTGATTTTGATAAATTAATTTGCACACCTTCGATGATGGGTAAGCTTGGTAAACACGGCAAGGTATTAGGGCCTAAAGGTTTAATGCCAAATCCTAAACTTGGAACTGTCACGACAGATGTTGGTAAGGCTGTAAAAGACATTAAAACCGGTTTAGTTGAAATTAAAAATGATAAAGATGGAAATGTCGCGTCCACTATTGGCCGAAAGAGTTTTTCAAATGATAAAATTTTAAAAAATTTCAATTTTTTTATTGACTCAATAAAAAAAGAAAAACCTGATACAATGAAGGGAGAGCTTATAAAAAATATATATCTCACTTCCACAATGGGTATTTCATATAAGGTTGGAGGCAAAATTTAGTTATGATGAGCAAAGACGCTAAGAAAAATTACATAGAAGAAATGAAAAAAAATTTTACTTCTAATGAATCTATAATGATAGCTCAATATCAAGGCTTAAATGTTAATGAGTTAGATGAATTAAGAAAACAACTTAGAGAAAAAGGTATTTTATTTAAAATAACTAAAAATAAAATAACAAAAATTGCAATTAAAGATTCTCCCGTTAAAGATCTTGAAAAATATTTTACTGGTCCAACTGCTGCTGCGATGTCTTCAGATGCCATTACTACTGCTAAAATTTTAACTAAATTTGCTAAGTCCCACGATAAGTTAAAAATCGTAGCTGGTTTTATGGATGGCAAAGTATTAGACAATAAAGAAGTGGCTATAATCGCCACATTACCTACTTTAGATGAAGCAAGGGCTAAAATAGTGGGTATTTTGGCAACCCCAGCTCAAAAATTAGTAAGTATTTTACTTGCACCTGGCTCAAAAATTGCTAATTTAGCGCGCGCAAAGAGTTTAAAAAATTAATTCATAGGAACTTAAATGTCAGATTTAAATAAAATTATAGAAGATTTATCAAAACTTACTGTTGTAGAAGCGGCTGAGTTATCCAAACAATTAGAAGAAAAATGGGGAGTTACTGCGGCAGCACCTGTAGCAGCAGCTGCACCCGGAGCTGCAGCACCAGCAGCCGAAGAAAAATCAGAATTTATAGTTTTTCTTTCAGCAGCAGGAGATAAAAAAATTAATGTTATAAAAGAAGTTAGATCAATAACAGGCTTAGGGCTTAAAGAAGCAAAAGATTTAGTTGAAGCCGCACCAAAAGAAATTAAAACAGGTGTTGCTAAAAAAGATGCAGATGAGATGAAGAAAAAACTCGAAGCTGCAGGCGCAAAAGTAGAATTAAAGTAAATAAAAATTTAAGTTAATTTTACTGCATCATGAAAATTGCAGTAAAGTTTTATTATTATTAATGGATTTATCTTTTACTCAAAAGAAAAGCATAAGAAAAAACTTTGGTAAACTTGTAGAGGGTTTATCAATACCTAATCTAATAGAGGTTCAAAAAAACTCATACAATGAATTTTTAACTTCTTGCTCTTTAGACAAACAAGTAGAAGAATACTCTAAAGGCGTAAATAAGGTTTTCAAAACAATTTTTCCAATTGAAGATGGCGCAGACAAATCTACTTTAGAGTATATATCTTATAAATTAGAAAAACCAAAGTTTGATGTCTTAGAATGTAAACAGAGAAGTTTAACTTATTCTGCTTCTCTTAAAGCAAATTTACGATTGGTCGTTTATGATATTGACCCTGAGAACAATACAAAACAAATTTTATCTGCAAAGGAACAAGAAGTTTTTATTGGAGAGCTACCTTTAATGACTCCAAGCGGGACTTTCGTAGTTAATGGAGTAGAGAGAGTTGTTGTAAATCAAATGCACAGAAGTCCAGGTGTTTTTTTTGATCATGACAAAGGAAAAACTCATTCAAGTGGCAAATTATTATTCAATTGTAGAATTATTCCAAGTAGAGGTTCCTGGTTAGATTTTGAATTTGATCCAAAAGATATTCTTTATTTTAGGATTGATAGAAAAAAGAAATTGCCAATAACTTCTATTTTATTCGCCCTTGGCCTATCTAAAAATCAAATTATTGAAAATTTTTACAACCAAGAAACATTTACTTTTGATAAATCTAATAGTTTATGGAACACAAAATTTGAGCCAGAAAATTATAAAAGACCAATTAAACTTTCTCATGATTTAATAGACTCTAAAACTAAAAAGAAAATTTTAAATAAAGGAGACAAGTTAAACTTTATTATTGCCACTAAGTTAAAAGATAAAAATATATCTAATATTTTAATATCTAAAGATGAAGTTATCGGCAAGTATACCGCTATTGATTTGGTTAAAAAAAATGGTGAAATTATTATTAAAGCTGGTTTCGATATAACTGAAGAAATAATGGATAATATAATAGCTGAAGAAATTTATACTTTAAAATTAGTTAATATAGATCCAATCAATAAAGGACCTTATTTGTTAGAAACTTTAAAAGTTGAAAAAAATTCTAACAAATCAGAAGCTTTGAGTGATATATATAGAGTTTTGCGTCCTGGTGAAGCGCCTAGTGTTGAAATTGCTGAAGAAATTTTTAAAAATTTGTACTTTAACAAAGATAGATATGATTTATCAGAAGTTGGACGTGTCAAACTAAATTCTAAACTTAATTTAAAGTCAAAAACTAAAGAAACCATTCTTAAAAAAGAGGACATAATAGAAATTATAAAATTTATGTTAGATTTAAGAGATGGAAAAGGCGAGGTTGATGATATTGACCATTTAGGAAACAGAAGAGTGCGATCTGTTGGAGAATTGGTTGAAAATCAATTTAGAATAGGTCTTTTAAGAATGGAAAGAACCGTTAAAGAAAAAATGTCAACTTTCCTAGAAATTGAGTCTGCAATGCCTCAAGATTTAATAAATGCTAAACCAATAACTACATCATTAAAAGATTTTTTTGCAACCTCACAACTTTCTCAATTTATGGATCAAACAAACCCTTTATCTGAAATAACTCATAAAAGAAGGGTGTCTGCTTTAGGACCTGGTGGATTAACAAGAGAAAGAGCAGGATTTGAAGTCAGAGACGTTCATCCAACACATTACGGAAGAATCTGTCCTATAGAAACTCCTGAGGGACCGAATATCGGATTGATAAACAGTTTAGCAACTTATTGTAGAGTAAATAAATATGGATATATTGAAAGTCCTTATAAAAAAATTATTAATCAAAAGGTTTCGAATGAAATTGTTTATTTGTCAGCTATCGAAGAAGAAAAATTTACGATAGCTCAAGCTAATTCAACAATCAACAAAGACGGATCATTTGCAGAAGAATTAGTTTCGTGTAGAAAGAATCTTAATTTTCTTTTATCTACTAAGGAAAGCATTGATTACATAGATGTATCTCCAAAACAATTAGTTTCAGTTGCGGCAGCATTAATTCCCTTTTTAGAAAATGATGATGCCAACAGAGCGCTAATGGGTTCTAATATGATGAGACAAGCAGTACCACTTTTAAAACCTGAATCTCCGTTGGTTGGAACGGGGATCGAATCAGATGTTGCCTTAGACTCTGGTGTTACTATTGTAGCTAAACGTAACGGAGTAGTAGACAAAATAGATGGTAAAAGAATAGTAGTTAAGGCATCAGAAGACAGAGATTTATCAGAGTCTGGTGTAGACATATATAATTTATCTAAGTTTAAAAGATCAAATCAGAATACTTGCATAAATCAAAAACCACTTGTTAAAGTTGGAGATGTAATAAACGAAGGTGATATTATTGCTGATGGACCAGCAACTAAGTTAGGGGAGTTAGCTTTAGGAAAAAATGTTACTGTAGCATTCATGCCTTGGCAAGGCTATAATTTTGAGGACTCAATTTTAATTTCAGAAAGATGTGTGACCGATGATGTTTTTACTTCAATACATATCGAAGAATACGAAGCAATGGCAAGAGATACTAAGTTAGGAGCAGAAGAAATAACTAGAGATATTCCAAATGTAAGCGAGGAAAGTTTAAGAAATCTTGATGAGTCAGGAGTTGTTTATGTTGGTGCTGAAGTAAAAACTGGAGATATTTTGGTTGGAAAAGTTACACCAAAAAGTGAGACTTCGTCTAGCCCAGAAGAAAAACTTCTTAGATCAATATTTGGAGAAAAAGCAACTGATGTTAGAGACTCCTCATTAAAACTCCCTTCAGGAAGTACAGGTGTTGTTATAGATGTAAGAGTATTTAATAGACATGGTATTGAAAAGGACGAGAGATCTTTAGTTATTGAGAGATCTGAAATTGAATCAGTCCAAGAAGATAAAAAGGTAGAAGAAGAAATTTTAAATAGAAATATAAAATCAAGAGCTACTGATTTAATCAAAAATAAAAAATTAAACAAACCGTTTAAAGAAATTAAAGCAGATGAATTAATACAAGCCGAACATTTAGTTAATATTAATTTAAAAGATATATGGAAACTATCTTTTTCACATGAAGAACTTAACAAAAATATTTTAAAATTAAAAAAACAGTTTGATGATGCTAGCGAAGATATTAAAAATAGATTTGAAGATAAAGTAATTAAAATTAAACAAGGCGATGATTTATTACCTACTGTTATGAAAGTAGTTAAGGTTTTTGTAGCAGTTAAAAGAAGATTAATGCCAGGTGATAAAATGGCTGGAAGACATGGAAATAAAGGAGTTGTTAGTAAAATTGTACCAATTGAAGATATGCCATATCTATCAAATGGAAAACCTGTAGATATTGTTTTAAACCCACTTGGTGTACCAAGCCGAATGAATGTAGGACAAATATTAGAAACTCATCTTGGTTGGGCTTGTTCTGAATTAGGTGAACAAATTAAGGAATTGTTAAAAAATTTTGATGCAAAATTTGAGGATGTTAAAAAGAAACTCAAAGATACTTATGGCAAAGATTATTATGATAAAGTAATAAGTAAATTAAGTAAGAAAGAAATACTTGAATTGGTAGAAAATATTTCTAATGGATTGCCTATATCAACTCCTGTATTTGATGGAGCGTCGACAACTGATATTTCTAAAATGTTAGATTTGTCGAGCTTACCTAATTCTGGACAAACAACTTTATGGGATGGAATAACTGGAGAAAAATTCGATAGACCTGTAACAGTGGGAATTATATATATGTTGAAACTAAACCATTTAGTAGAAGATAAAATTCACGCTAGATCTACAGGTCCTTACAGCTTGGTCACACAACAACCTTTAGGCGGAAAAGCTCAACTCGGAGGTCAAAGATTTGGAGAAATGGAAGTTTGGGCTTTAGAGGCCTACGGAGCTTCATACACTTTGCAAGAGATGCTTACTGTTAAATCAGATGACGTTGCAGGTAGAACAAAAGTTTACGAAACTATCGTAAAAGGTAATAACAATTTCGAATCTGGTGTACCAGAGTCATTTAACGTTTTAATAAAAGAAATTAGAGCTTTAGGCCTTAACATAGAATTGAATTAATATGGAAAAAAATTTATCAAAAAATTTTAGTAATCAAAATATAGCTGCTGAGAACAACTTCAACAGCATCAAAATTACTTTAGCAAGTCCTGAAAAAATTAAATCATGGTCTTTTGGTGAAATAAAAAAACCTGAAACAATTAATTATAGAACCTTTAGGCCTGAAAAAGATGGATTATTTTGTGCTAGAATATTTGGCCCAGTTAAAGACTATGAATGTTTATGTGGAAAATATAAACGTATGAAATTTAGAGGCATAATTTGTGAAAAATGTGGTGTAGAAATAACTAAGTCAAATGTTAGAAGAGAGAGAATGGGCCACATAGATTTAGCCTGTCCAGTAGCTCATATTTGGTTTTTAAAATCGTTACCTAGTAGAATAGCTCTAGCTATAGACATGAAATTAAAAGATGTCGAAAAAGTATTATATTTTGAAAGTTTTATAGTTATTGAACCAGGTTTAACAACTTTAAAAAAGGGAGAACTTTTATCCGAAGAAGGTCTAACGAAAGCCCAGGAAGAATTTGGAGAGGATGCTTTTACTGCTGGAATTGGTGCTGAAGCTGTAAGAGATATCTTAATAAATTTAGATTTAGAAAAAGAGCAAAAAAAATTAAGAGACTCATTAACAGAAATTAAATCAAAAGTTACTGAGGAAAGAACAATTAAAAGACTAAAGCTAGTCGAATCGTTTATCTCATCTGGAAACAAACCTGAGTGGATGATTTTAACAACAGTACCAGTAATTCCTCCTGAATTAAGACCTTTGGTACCTTTAGATGGAGGTAGATTTGCTACATCTGATCTTAACGATCTTTACCGAAGAGTAATAAATAGAAATAATAGACTTAAAAGATTATTAGATTTAAAAGCCCCTGATATCATAATTAGAAATGAAAAAAGAATGCTTCAAGAGTCTGTAGATGCCTTATTTGACAACGGTAGAAGAGGAAGAGTAATAACAGGAACGGGTAAAAGACCACTAAAATCTCTAGCAGAAATGTTAAAAGGAAAACAAGGAAGATTTAGACAAAATTTATTAGGCAAAAGAGTAGATTATTCTGGTAGATCGGTGATTGTTGTTGGTCCAGAACTTAAATTACATCAATGTGGTTTACCTAAAAAAATGGCCTTGGAACTATTTAAACCATTTTTATATGCAAGATTAGATCAGCTAGGATTAGCAACAACAATTAAACAAGCAAAAAGATTAGTTGAGAAAGAAACCAACGAAGTTTGGGATTCTTTAGAATATATAATAAGAGAACATCCTGTAATTTTAAATAGAGCCCCTACATTACACAGGTTAGGTGTTCAAGCATTTGAGGCAAAATTAATTGAAGGTAATGCTATTGAATTACATCCTCTAGTATGTGCAGCTTTTAATGCTGATTTTGATGGAGACCAGATGGCAGTACATATTCCATTAAGTTTAGAAGCTCAACTTGAGGCAAGAGTTTTAATGATGTCAACTAATAATATATTAAGTCCATCTAATGGAAAACCTATAATTGTTCCAAGTCAAGATATAGTTTTAGGAATATACTATTTATCTCAGTCAGGTAAATCAGGAGATAATAAGCCTAAGGGAATATTCTCAAACATACATGAAATAGAACATGCAATTGAAAGTAAAAATATTAGCTTACATTCAAAAATAATTTCAGTTTTTAATACAATAGATGCGAATGGAAATAAAATTAATCAAAAATTTGTAAGTACTGCTGGAAGATTTTTGTTAGCAAATGTTTTACCAAAAAATGAAAAGATTAAATTTACACTTGTTGATAGACTGTTAACTAAAAAGAATGTTTCAGAGGTTATAGATACAATTTTTAGATTTTGTGGTCAAAAAGAAACAGTTATTTTTTGCGATAGAATTAAAAGCTTAGGATTTAAACACGCTTTTAGAGCAGGTATTTCATTTGGAAAAGATGATTTAATAATACCTAAAACAAAAGAAAATTTAATAAATCAAACTAAAAAACAAATAGAGGAGTATGAAAAACAATATTCTGACGGTTTAATTACTAGAGGTGAAAAATATAATAAAGTTGTTGATGTCTGGTCTAAATGTACTGATACAGTAGCTAATGAGATGATGAAAGAAATTTCTTCAGCAGAGAAGATTTATCCCAATGATAGAATTGAAACAAATTCAGTTTATATGATGGCTGACTCAGGTGCTAGAGGATCCCAGGCTCAAATGAAACAACTAGCTGGCATGAGAGGACTGATAGCAAAACCATCTGGTGAAATTATTGAAACACCAATTATATCTAATTTTAAAGAAGGTTTATCTGTTTTAGAGTATTTTAATTCTACTCATGGAGCTAGAAAAGGACTTGCAGATACTGCTTTAAAAACAGCAAACTCTGGATATTTGACAAGACGTTTATGTGATGTAGCCCAAGATCTTCAAATAACTATGAAAGATTGCGACTCTAAATCATCTATTACTCTTACTGAGATAATAGAAGGAGGTAATATTTTAGTAAGTTTATCAGAAAGAGTTCTTGGAAGAACTCCTGCCCATAATATTAAACATCCAATTACTGGAGAAATCATTTTAAAAAAGAAAAAACTTATTGACGAACATGATTGTGAACTAATAGATGCAGCAGGCGTAAAATCAATCAATGTTTATTCTGTTATAACTTGTGAGTCAAAAAGAGGTGTTTGCCAAACATGTTATGGAAGAGATCTTTCAAGAGGAAAACTAGTCAGTATTGGTGAAGCGATTGGAATGATAGCCGCTCAATCTATTGGTGAACCAGGAACTCAATTAACAATGAGAACCTTTCACGTTGGAGGAACAGCTCAAATTAAAGAAGAATCGCAAATAATTTCTCAAACTGATGGAAAACTAAATATTATTAATAAAAATCTTATTGAAGACTCAAAAAAGAACATAATTGTAATGGGTAGAAATACCCAATTATCCATCGAAGATGAAAATGGTATTCAGCTTGCAATCTATAAAGTTAATTATGGTTCAAAAATATTTTTTAAAGATGGTGAAAAAATTAAAAAGGGTAAAAAAATTGCTGAATGGGATCCTTACACTTTACCAGTTATTGCAGAAACAAGCGGTACTGTAAATTATATGGATTTAATCGAAGGAACTTCTTTGACTGAAACTTTAGATGATGCTACCGGAATATCCTCTAAATCTGTTACTGATTGGAAGTCTTTGACAAAAAATTCAGAGCTTAAACCTAGAATTACTCTTAGAGATGATAAAGGAGCTGTAATTAAAAAAGCTGATGGAAATGAAGCACGATATTATTTAGTTCCAGATTCTATTCTATCAGTAAAAGATGGACAAAAAATCTCTGCAGGAGATGTTTTAGCCAGACTGCCTAAAGAAACTTCTAAAACTAAAGATATCACAGGTGGTTTACCTCGAGTTGCAGAATTATTTGAAGCAAGAAGACCTAAAGACAGTGCTATAATAGCCGAAAACGATGGAACTATTGAGTTTGGAAAAGAAGTTAGAGGTAAACAAAAAATATCCATTATTTCAGCAAAAGGAGAAACTTCAAATTATTTAATTCCGAAAGGAAAACATGTTAATTTTAATCAAGGTGAAAAAATTAAAAAAGGAGAGTATTTATTAGATGGCAGTCCTGCTCCTCATGACATATTAAGAATTTTAGGTGTAGAAAAATTAACTGAATATTTTGTTAGTGAGGTTCAAGAAGTCTACAGGTTACAGGGAGTTGTAATAAACGATAAACATATAGAAACAATTGTAAGGCAAATGCTTAAAAAAGTTGAAATTAAAGAACCTGGTGACTCCGACTTATTGTTAGGAGAAGTCATAGACTTGTTAGATATAAATTTAATTAATGAAAATTTAGTTAAGAATAACAAAAAGCCCGTTACTTATGAAAGAGTACTGTTAGGTATTACGAAAGCATCATTATCCACTAATTCGTTTATTTCAGCTGCTTCTTTTCAAGAAACTACTAGAGTTTTAACTGATGCTTCAATAAAAGGTAAAGTAGACTCTCTTCAAGGTTTAAAAGAAAATGTTATTGTTGGAAGACTTGTTCCAGCCGGTACAGGTTTAACTGTAATGGACTGGAATAGTGAAGCAAAAAAACAAGATAAAGCAAGGCTTGATGAAATAAAAAAACAGCAGTTAGAAAGCCAAGCTACAAGCGAGTAAATTAAGCAAAAAAACTTCTAAAATTCCTATTAATTATTGACTTTTATGCTTTCAATGTTAGTTTAGCGCAATTTTGATAGTTAGAAGTAAGGTCGTATTTAACCTTAAACACTGACTTAAAAAGCTCTCCAATCGTAGAGCTTGCCATTATTTCTACTTCAAAATATTAATATGCCAACAATAAATCAATTGATTAAAAAACCTAGAACTAAACCTATAATGAGGAACAAGGTTCCTGCATTAGAAAGACAGCCTTTGAAGAGAGGTGTGTGTGTAAAAGTTTATACTACAACTCCAAAAAAACCAAATTCTGCACTAAGAAAAGTTGCCAGAGTAAGATTGTCAAATGGTTTTGAAGTTACAGCTTATATTGGCGGTGAAGGTCATAATTTACAAGAGCACTCAGTAGTTTTAATTAGAGGAGGACGAGTCAAAGATTTACCAGGAGTTCGTTATCATATCTTGAGAGGTAATTTAGATACTCAAGGAGTTGCAAATAGAAAAAAAAGAAGATCTCTCTACGGAACTAAAAAACCTAAATAACTTTTATGTCTAGAAAAAGAAAAGCTCCTGTAAGAAAAGTTTATCCTGATCCAAAATTTCATTCAGAAGTAATATCAAAGTTTATTAACTCAATAATGTACGATGGAAAAAGATCCACTGCTGAAAAAATACTTTACGATGCATTAAACAAAATTCAGAATAAAAATAAAGAAGATCCAATAAAAGTTTTCAACACAGCAATTTCAAATGTAAAACCTAATGTCGAATGCAGATCAAGAAGAGTAGGAGGAGCAACTTATCAGGTTCCTGTAGAAGTAAAATCAAAAAGAGCTCAAGCTTTAGCATTGAGATGGCTAATGGATGCCACAAGAAAAAGAAAAAATAAAACAATGGCTGAAAAATTATATTTTGAATTATTAGACGCATCTCAAAATAAAGGTTCAGCAATTAAAAAAAGAGAGGATACACATAAAATGGCAGAGTCCAATAAAGCTTTTGCACATTTTAGATGGTAAAATTTTATGGCTGATAATAAATATCCTTTAGATAAATATAGAAACATTGGAATAATGGCTCACATTGATGCCGGTAAGACAACTACAACTGAAAGAATTTTGTATTACACAGGTAAAAGTCACAAGATTGGGGAGGTACACGATGGTGCAGCAACAATGGATTGGATGGAACAAGAACAAGAAAGAGGTATTACAATCACTTCTGCCGCAACAACTTGCTTTTGGAAAGATCATAGAATCAACATTATCGACACACCTGGTCACGTTGATTTTACTATTGAAGTAGAAAGATCATTAAAAGTTTTGGATGGTGCAGTAGCAGTTTTTGATGGAGTAGCTGGAGTAGAGCCTCAATCAGAAACTGTTTGGAGACAGGCTGACAAATATAAAGTACCAAGAATATGCTTTGTTAATAAGCTTGATAGGACTGGTGCTGATTTTTATATGTGTGTTGATATGATCAAGGAAAGACTAGGCTGTAAACCCTTAGTTTTACAATTACCTATTGGATCAGAAGCTGATTTAAAAGGTGTTGTCGATTTGGTTAAGATGAAAGGTATAGTTTGGCAAAATGAGGATTTAGGAGCCAAGTTTGAAGAGGTTGATATTCCAGCAGACTTAAAAGAAAAAGCAGAAAAATATAGAAAAGAATTAGTAGAAGCTGCTGTTGAAGAAGATGAAAAAATAATGGAAGCTTATTTAGAAGGTAAAGAACCTTCTAAGACAGATCTTATAAAATGTATAAGAAAAGGAACTCTAGGGTTTAGTTTTGTACCTATTACTACTGGCTCAGCCTTTAAAAATAAAGGAGTTCAACCACTTCTTGATGCTGTTGTGGATTATCTTCCTAGCCCTAAAGATATCGGTTCTATTGAGTCTACAAAACTTGGAACAGATGAAAAGTTAGTAATGAAATTTGGAGATAATGAACCATTTTCGGCTTTAGCATTTAAAGTAGCAAATGATCCTTTTGTAGGTTCATTAACATTTATAAGAATTTATTCAGGAACAATTAAAGCTGCAACCTCTGTTTATAACTCTTCAAAAGAGAAATCAGAGCGCGTAGGAAGAATGTTGTTAATGCATGCGAACAGTAGAGAGGATATTAAAGAAGCAAACACTGGGGATATAGTTGCTTTAGCAGGACTCAAACATACTATTACTGGTCACACTCTTTGTGAAGAAGATATACCAATACTTCTTGAACCTATGGAATTCCCAGATCCTGTAATAGAAATAGCTGTTGAACCAAAAACAAAAGCTGACCAAGAGAAGATGGGAGAAGCATTGGGTAGACTAGCTAAAGAAGATCCATCATTTAGAGTTACTTCTGACGAAGAGTCCGGTCAAACAATTATAAAAGGTATGGGCGAACTTCACTTGGATATTATTGTTGATAGAATGAAGAGAGAGTTTAAAGTTGAAGCTAATATTGGGGCTCCACAAGTTGCTTATAGAGAAACAATTACTGGATCTTCTGAAGTTACATACATACACAAGAAACAAAGTGGAGGTTCAGGTCAATTTGCTAAAGTTACTTTAAGCGTAGAACCATTAGAACCAGGTAAAGGTAGAGAAGTTGAAAATAAAATTAAAGGTGGATCAATTCCAAAAGAGTTTATACCTGGTGTTGAAAAAGGAGTTTTAAGTGTTGCCGAAAGCGGTATCTTAGCTGGTTTCCCTGTTATTGATTATAAAGTTACTATTATAGATGGTTTACATCACGATGTAGATTCTAGCGTTTTGGCTTTTGAAATTGCTTCTAGAATGTGTTTTAGAGATGCGTGTCAAAAAGCTACATTAAAGTTATTAGAACCAATGATGTCGGTAGAAGTAGTTACACCAGAAGACTTTATGGGAGATGTGATAGGTGATTTAAATAGTAGAAGAGGTCAAGTCGCATCTACCGAACCACGAGGAAACGCAACGGTTATTTCAGCTACAGTTCCCTTAGCTAACATGTTTGGCTATATAAATAATTTAAGATCATCTACTCAGGGTAGAGCCCAATACACAATGCAATTTAGTCATTATGATAAAGTTCCACAAAACGTACAAGACGAGGTTACAAAAAAATTAGCATAATTTTATGGATAAACAAAATATCAGAATACATTTAAGAGCTTACGATAATAAAATTTTAGACTTATCTACAGAAGAAATTGTAAATACAGCTAAGAGAACTGGCGCACAAGTTAAAGGGCCAATTCCACTACCAACAAAAATTGAAAAATATACAGTTTTGAGATCCCCACATATTGATAAAAAAAGCAGAGAACAATTTGAGTCTAGAACTCATAAAAGATTGATAGATATTATTGAACCAACACCTCAAACAGTAGAAGCTTTAATGAAGTTAGATTTAGCTTCAGGTGTAGACATAGAAATAAAAATATAAGTTATGACACTAGGATTAATAGGAAAAAAAATTGGTATGACTAGAGAATTTATCTCAAGCGGTCAATCTGTGCCAGTTACAGTGATTAAGGTAGAAAAAGGAAGAGTTTTAAATGTAATCACAAAGGATAAGAGAGGCTATAGCGGAGTACAAGTTGGTTTTATTAAACTTAAAAATTCAAAGTTGACAAAACAAATGAAAGGTTTTTTCGCAAAAAAGAATACTGAGCCTAAAAAAATCCTTCATGAATTTAGAGTTGATAAAACTGAAGATTTTAAAGAAGGTAATGAATTTGGACTAGAAATTTTAAAAGATAAAAAATTTGTTGATGTAAGATCTAAAACTATAGGTAAAGGCTTTGCAGGTGTTATGAAAAGGTGGAATTTNGGNGGATTAAGGGCTTCTCATGGTGTTTCAGTTTCNCATAGATCGCATGGCTCAACAGGACAAAGACAAGATCCTGGNAAGGTATTTAAAGGAAAAAAAATGGCTGGGCATATGGGTGATAAATTTAGAACAATATTAAATNTAGAAATCATAAAGTCAGATTTAGAAAATAATTTAATTTATTTAAAAGGTTCAATACCTGGATCTAAAAACTCAACCGTATTACTAAAAGAATCTGTTAAGGATGTAAGGAGAAAAACTTTATTAGAAAAATACAATCAAAAAATTAAAGAATTAGAAGCAAAAAAAGGTAAGAAAAAATAGTATGAAATTTAAAACATTAAATATAGACGGTTTAAAATCAGAAACTTTAGAAGTTTCTGATAAACTAATGAATTTAAAGTTTAATCATAAGCTGGTTAAATATGTAATTGATTGGCAATTAAATCATTTAAAACCAAGAAAAGCAAAAACGAAGCAAAGAAATGAAGTTAGAGGTTCAACAAAAAAAATTGTAGCACAAAAAGGTAGTGGTGGAGCTAGGCACGCAAGTAGAAAAGCACCATTATTTGTTGGTGGTGGTGTTGCACATGGACCTAAAGGATCAGTCTACAAAGTAAAAAAAATAAATAAAAAAGTCAGAAAGCTTGCCTTGGCTCAAACATTGTCTAAAAAAAATGTAGATAAAAATTTTCACATATTATCGGACGTTAAAAAAGAAATTAAAAAAACAAAGGAATTTAATAATTTTCTTTTAAAAAATAATATTTCAAATGTTCTAATTGTTTCTGATAAAGATTCTAAGAAAAACATATATAAATCTGCTAGGAATATAAAAAATTTAAAAATTATTAATGAGGATGGTACGAATATTTATGATTTACTTAAATATAAAAATGTAATTTTAACATCAACGTCAATAAAAAAAATTGAAAGTAAAATTTTAAATGAAAAAAATTAATTATTTAGACTCTATTAGACAGCCAATTATAACTGAAAAAGCTACAATACTTTCAGAACAAAATAAAACTGTTTTTAAAGTTCATGGTGGAGCTACAAAAAAAACTATTAAGAAAAATATTGAAAAGTTATTTAAAGTTAACGTAGTTAAAGTAAACATAATAAATACAAAAACAAAAAGGAAAATTAAACAAGGTAGGTTTTCAACAAAGAGTGGTTATAAAAAAGCAATTATAACACTTAAAAAAGGTCAAAGTATTGATCTCACAACTGGAATATAAAAATGGCACTTAAAACTTTTAAACCTTATACAAAATCAAACAGAGGAACAGTTATTGTAGACAAAAGTTCTCTTTGGAAAGGTTCTTCTTATAAACCTTTAACTAGAGGCCAATCTACTTCTGGTGGAAGGAATAATCTTGGGAGGATTACTTCAAGACACCAAGGGGGAGGTCAAAAACATAAATTTAGAGTAGTTGATTTTTTTAGAAAAAAGAAAAATGTTGTTGGTAATGTAGAAAGAATTGAATATGACCCTAATAGAACCGCTTATATTGCTTTAATTAAATATGAGGATAACGAAATGAATTATATTATTTGCCCTCAAAGTATAAAAGTGGGCGACAAAATAATTTCAGGCAAGAATGTAGAAATCAAAATAGGAAATTGCCTTGAGTTAAAAGATATACCTCCTGGAAGTACAATTCATAATGTTGAATTGTTACCAGGTAATGGGGGAAAATTAGCTAGATCAGCAGGTTCATCAGTTACACTGTCTGGTTTTGATGGAGATTACGCCATTATTAAACTAGCTTCTGGAGAAACAAGAAAAGTAAGAAGTGATTGTGTTGCTACGATAGGTTCAGTATCTAATCCTGATCAAAAAAATATAAAAATAGGTAAAGCCGGAAGACAAAGATGGAAAGGTAGAAGACCTCAAACTAGAGGAGTTGCCATGAATCCTGTTGACCACCCACATGGTGGTGGTGAAGGAAAAACATCTGGGGGTAGAAGCCCAGTTTCTCCCTGGGGTCAATCAGCTAAAGGCTTAAAAACAAGAAGACCACAAAGAAGCGATAAATTAATTATAAGTAGAAGGAAAAAAAGAAGGTAATTATGGCTAGATCAATCTGGAAAGGACCATTTGTACATCCCAGTTTATTAAAAAAAATTGATAAATTGAAGAATGCTTCTGGTCACAAAAAACCAATTAAAACCTGGTCAAGAAATTCTACAATAATTCCAGATTTTGTAGGTCAAAATTTTTTAATTCACAACGGTAAAGCATTTATACCAATCACTATATCCGAAGAAATGGTTGGTCATAAATTAGGGGAATTTGCTCCAACAAGAACTTTTAAAGGGCATACTCCAGCGGATAAAAAAGCTGCAGCAACTCCATCAACCTCAGCAGCTCCAACTAAAACTGAAACAGTAGGAGGAGACAGTGGAAAAAAATAGTTCAACAATTAAAGCAGTAAATAAAAATGTAAGGTCTAGCCCTAGAAAAATTGCTTTAGTATTAGATTATATAAGAGGAAAAAAAGCAGACATTGCTCTTAGAGATTTACAATTTACAAGAAAAAAAATTGCATTAGATGTAAGTAAAACAGTTAAATCAGCAATAGCAAATGCAGAAAATAACTACCAATACGATATTGATAACTTGTTTGTAAAAGAGGCTTACGTAGGTAAATCACTAGTAATGAAAAGATTTAGACCTAGAGCTAAGGGAAGAGCGAGCCCGATAAAAAAACCATTTAGCAGAATAACGATAATTCTTGGAGAAAAAAGAAAGGTAAAAGATGGGTCAAAAGATTAATCCTATAGGCTTGAGACTAGGCATAAATAGAGGTTGGGACTCAACTTGGTTTGCTAAAAAGAAAGATTTTGGCAAATATCTTATTGAAGATTTTAAAATTAGAAAATATATAAAATCTAATATTTTAAACTCAGGTGTTTCTGAAATAATTATTGAAAGATCATCAAAAAAATGCACTGTTTCGATAAACACTTCAAGACCAGGTTTTGTTATAGGAAAAAAAGGTGCAGATATTGAAAAAATTAAAAAAAATATACAAAAAATTACTGATAGCGATGTTAATGTGAATATTAAAGAGATTAAAAAACCAGAATTAAATGCTAATTTAGCTGCAGAAAACATCTCTCAGCAGCTTGTTAAAAGAATTGCGTATAGAAGAGCAATGAAGAGAGCAATGCAATCAGCTATGAGACTAGGCGCTAGAGGAATAAAAGTTATGGTAAGCGGTCGATTAGCTGGAAATGAGATTGCTAGAACGGAATGGTTGAGAGAAGGAAGTATTCCTTCACATACCCTTAGAGCAAATATTGACTATGGATTTGCTGAGGCTTTAACAACTTATGGAATAATAGGAATTAAAGTTTGGATTTATAAAGGTGAATTATTTGAAAAAGATGTTGATAAACAAAAAATGGAAAGAGTAAAAAATGTTACAGCCAACAAGAACTAAGTATAGAAAAGCTTTCAAAGGGCGAATACATGGAAACTCCACAAGAGCTGCAACTCTTAATTATGGACAATTTGGTTTAAAAGCTCTTGAACCTGAGAGAATCATAGGTAAACAAATTGAAGCAGCTAGAGTAGCTTTAACAAGATACATGAAGAGAACCGGAAAAGTTTGGACAAGAATATTCCCAAATATACCAGTATCAAAAAAACCAACTGAAGTTAGAATGGGTAAGGGTAAAGGATCTCCAGAATATTATGCTTGTCGAGTAAAACCAGGTAGAATTATTTTTGAAGTAGATGGAGTAACAGAAGAAGTGGCAAAGGAAGCATTGTATAAAGCTTCAGCTAAACTACCGATTAAAACAAAATTTATTAAGAGATAAAACAATGAAGAAAAAAGAATTAAAAAAATTAACGAAAGATCAAGCAATAAAAAAAATAGATTTATTGAAAAAAGATTTATTCAATATAAGATTTAAAAAAATAAATGGTCAAGTAGATAACCCAGCTCAATACAACACAATTAAAAGAAATATTGCGCAACTTAACTCAACAATTAAAAATATAAAATGACAAAAAAAATTTTAAAAGGAAAAATCACAAGTGCGAAAAGCAATAAAACTGTTGTTGTAGAGGTAATTAGAAAGTTTAAACATCCTTTTTATGCAAAAGTTATATCAAGATCAAAAAAATATCATGCACACGATGAAAAAAATAAATTTAAAGAAGGAGATAATGTTGAAATTATAGAGTGTAAACCAATCTCGAAAAAAAAAACATGGGAAGTAATAGATAGATGATACAAATTCAAACAGAGTTAAATGTTGCAGATAATACAGGAGCAAAGAGAGTCGAATGTATAAAGGTTCTAGGCGGATCAAAGAGAAGATATGCTGCTGTTGGCGATCTTATAGTAATTAGTGTCAAAGATGCCATACCAAAGGGAAAAGTAAAAAAAGGTGCTGTACATAAAGCAGTAGTTGTTAGAACGAGAAAAGAAATTTTTAGAGATGATGGATCAAAGGTACAATTTGATACAAACGCTGTTGTTTTAACAGATGATAAAGGTGAACCAATAGGTACTAGAATATTTGGACCAGTAACAAGAGAGTTAAGATTAAAGGGTCACACCAAAATAATTTCTTTAGCTCCGGAGGTAATTTAATTTATGATGATTTTAAAAAAAGGTTCACAAGTAAAAGTTATTTCAGGAAAAGATAAAGGTAAAACTGGAGAAATATTAGAAATAAACAGAAAGTCAAACCTAGTAAAAATTAAAAATATAAATATGATTAAAAAACATTTAAAGCCAACAAAGGAAAATAAAGGTGGAATAGTATCAAAGGAAAACTTTTTACATCTTTCTAACATTAAAAACCTGGATAAAAAAATAGAGAAAAAGATAGACAAAAAAACTAAAAAATAAACATGAACGCAAGATTAAAAAATATATATGATAAAGAAATCACATCTAGATTGATGACTAAACTTAATTACAAGAACAAACATGAAGTCCCCAAATTGATAAAAGTTGTTTTAAATATGGGCTTAGGATCTGATGCCAATGATAACAAAAAAATTAAGTCTTGCCAGGATGATATGTCGTTAATAGCAGGTCAAAAAGCCATTATAACAAAATTTAAAAAATCTATAGCTAATTTTAAAACTAGAAAAGGATCTACAGCCGGTATAAAAGTCACATTGCGTTCAAATAAAATGTATGAGTTTGTAGATAGATTAACAAATATTGCTTTACCTAGAATTAAAGACTTCAGAGGGCTCAGTCCTAAGGGTGTAGATAGTTCAGCTAACTATAGCTTTGGTATTAAAGAACATATAATTTTTCCAGAAGTTAATTTTGATAAGGTAGAAAAAATTAGAGGTATGGATATAACATTGGTAACTAATAATAAATCAAAGGAAGCTACAATAGAGCTATTAAAGGAATTTAATTTTCCATTAATAAAAAAAACTAAATAAGGATATAAAATATATGGCAAAAACTAGTGCAGTACAGAAGAATTTAAAAAGGGAAAAGTTAGTTAAGAAGTTTTTAAAGAAAAGAACTGAGCTTAAAAAAATTATAATGAATAAAAAATTACCATTGGCTGAAAGATTTGCTGCCCAATTAAAATTAAGTAAATTACCAAAAAATTCTGCAAGAATTAGAATAAGAAATAGATGTGAAATAACTGGTAGACCACATGGTGTTTATAGAAAATTAAAAATATCGAGAATTGCCTTAAGAGACATGGCTTCTTCAGGAAAAATTCCCGGTATGACAAAATCGAGCTGGTAGGAAATTATGACTTTAATGGATCCAATAGGAGATATGTTTACAAGAATAAGAAACGGACAAATGCGTTTATTAAATACAATTGATGTTCCTGCTTCAAACTTTAGGTTAAAAATTTTAGAAGTTTTAAAATCGGAAGGCTATATATTAAATTACTTTATAGAAAAGAAAGATAATAATAAAAAAAATTTAAAGGTTGATTTAAAATATTACGAAGGATCTCCAGTTATAAAAGAAATAAAAAGAGTTTCAAAACCAGGTCGTAGAGTTTATTCTAGAGCTAACAGCATACCTAAAATACAAAATGGTTTAGGTTTAGCAATTTTGTCAACCCCTAAAGGAGTAATGTCCGATAATGAGGCAAGAAAAAATAATTTAGGTGGTGAAATAATTTGTAAGGTATTTTAATGTCTAAGATTGGAAAAAAAAATATACTAGTTCCTAAAGAGTCCTCAATTAAAATTGAACAGGACAAGTTAACAATTACTGGGCCCAAAGGATCTAAGCAATTAACGATAAATGACAAGATATTTTCTTCAAAAATAAATGATAAAAATGAATTTCAAATAATGCCTATAGATAAAAAAAAGATTGATAAACAAACATCTATTTTGTGGGGTACATATAGAAGCTTAATAAACAATGCTATTACCGGAGTTTCATCTGGCCATTTAAAACAATTAGATGTTTCTGGTGTCGGTTTTAGAGCCAATGTTAAAGGTGATAAATTAAATTTACAATTAGGTTTTAGTCACGATATAAACTTTCCTATACCTAAAGATATAAAGTTAACCGTAGAAAAACAGACTTCCATTACTATCACTGGCGTTGATAAAGAACTGGTCTCCAAAGTCGCTGCTGATATTAAGGCTTTAAAGCCAATAGAGCCATATAAAGGCAAAGGTATTAAAGAAAAAAACCAATACGTTTTAAGAAAAGAAGGTAAAAAGAAATAAGTTATGAAAAAAATTAACAAAAAAATAAAAAGAAAATTAAGAAACAGAAAAAAAGTTAAGTCAGTAAATAGCGATAGATTTAGAATATCTATTTATAAATCTTTAAAAAATATTTCTGCTCAAATTATTGACGATCAGTCTAATAAAACGGTAGTATCTGCATCTTCTATTGAAAAAGAGTTTAAAAAAGATAAAAATAATAAAACAAATTCCTCAACTTTAATTGGAGCAATACTGGCAAAAAGAGCAAAAGAAAAAAAAATTAATAAAGTGTACTTTGATAGAGGAGGCAATAAATATCATGGAAGAATAAAGCTTCTTGCTGACTCATTAAGAAAAAATGGATTGGAATTTTAATTTATGGAAAAAAATGATTTAAAAAGTGATATTAAAGAAAAACTAGTCGCTATTAATCGTATTACAAAAGTAGTTAAAGGTGGCAGAAGATTTGGATTTGCCGCACTAGTTGTTGTGGGTAATCAAAAAGGCTCTATAGGTATTGGTCAAGGAAAATCTAAGCAGGTTCCAGATGCAATAAAAAAAGCAACTGAATTTGCAAAAAGAAAACAAATTCAAATACCTTTAAAAGAAGGAAGAACTTTACATCATGATGTTAAAGGCAAAAGTGGTTCTGGTAAAGTAATTATGAGATCTGCACCAGCAGGTACAGGTATTATTGCTGGAGGCCCTGTTAGAGCTCTATGTGATGTATTAGGAATTCAAGATGTAGTTGCTAAATCAATTGGTTCAGCTAATCCCCATAATGTTCTTAAAGCTTGTATAAAAGGCTTAACGTCTCAAAATTCACCAAAAATATTAGCTTCGATAAGAGGAAAAAAAATATCAGAAATAGTTCAAGTTAGGGAAAGCAAATAATGAAATTAAATAATTTAGCTAAAACAAATAAAAGTATCATTCGACCAGGCAGAGGTATCGGTTCAGGTAAAGGAAAAACTTCTGGAAGGGGCCACAAAGGTCAAAAATCAAGATCAGGTGTAGCTATTAAAAGTTTTGAAGGAGGTCAGATGCCATTATATAGACGTCTTCCAAAAAGGGGATTTAAATCTATTGTAAAGAATAAAGTAGCTATTATAAATCTTTCAAAGATACAACAGTTTTTAGATAATAATAAACTTGATACAAAAAACCCAATNGACTTAAAAAAGCTACAAGAAAATAAAATTATAAATAAACGTTTTTTAAAATTAAAAATATTAGGAAATGGTGATTTAAAAACAAAAGTCAATGTTACAGCAAACTTTATTTCTAAAGAGGCCAAGTCCAAAATTGAAAAAATTGGTGGAATATTAAATATTTTAAAAAAATAATATAATTATGTCTAACGAAAATTTAAGTCCAGGAGCATTNACAAAAGCTAATGATTTAAAAAATAGAATTATTTTTACAATTTTAATTTTATCGGTTTATAGACTAGGTACATACGTGCCTTTATCTGGAATTGATCCGATAGCATTACAGCAAACTATGGCAACTAGCCAACAAGGTTTGCTGGGTATGTTTAATATGTTTTCTGGTGGCGCAGTCTCTAGAATGGCAATTCTAGCTCTTGGAATAATGCCTTATATTTCTTCAGCTATTATTGTTCAATTACTTACCGGTGTTTCAGATTATTTTAAGAGCTTAAAAGAGCAAGGAGAGATAGGAAGAAAAAAAATAACTCAAATAACACGGTANGGAACAGTTTTAATTGCCTGTCTTCAAGGATATGGAGTTTCTGTAGGATTAGAAAACGCTGGCTCAATTGTAACAGACCCAGGATTATATTTTAGAATCATTACAACAATTTCATTAGTTGCTGGAACAACATTTTTAATGTGGTTAGGAGAGCAAATTACTTTAAGGGGAATAGGTAACGGAATTTCATTGATAATTTTTTCTGGAATAGTTGCTGAAATACCNAGAGCTTTAGCTTCAACTTTTGAACTAGGCCGTACAGGTGCTCTGTCTGCCCTGATGATAGTTGGAATTTTTGTATTAGTTATACTAACCGTCTTGTTTATTGTTTTTTTTGAAAGAGCTATGAGAAAAATATTAATCAACTATCCAAAGAGACAAATGGGTAACAAAGTTTACGGAGGAGAGTCATCACACTTGCCGTTAAAAATTAATACTGCAGGAGTAATCCCAGCAATTTTTGCTTCTGCACTACTTTTGTTACCAATTACATTATCAAANTTTGGTTTTTCAGAATCTGANATGTTTATTAATATCTCATCAATGTTTACCCAAGGTCAACCGTTATATATGATGCTTTATGCATCAGGGATTATATTTTTTTCATTTTTTTATACTTCTATTGTTTTTAATCCTAAGGAAACTGCAGAAAATTTAAGAAAATATGGAGGGTATATACCTGGAATCAGACCTGGCGAAAGGTCAGCTGAATATATTGAAAGTATTTTAATGAGGCTTACTACTATTGGTGCAATGTATCTAACTTTTATTTGTTTATTACCAGAATTTTTAATTTCAAAGTATCCTATTCCTTTTTATTTGGGGGGAACCTCAATATTAATTGTTGTTGTGGTAGCAATGGATACAGTTACGCAAGTACAAACTAGATTAATGAGCTCACAATATGAGTCACTAATCAAAAAAGCTAAATTTGGTAGATAAATTTTTAGTAATATGAATATTTTAATTTTTGGTCCACCGGGTGCTGGAAAAGGTACTCAGTCAAAATTTATTGCACAAAAGTTTAAATTATTTCAACTTTCTACTGGAGAATTTTTAAGAAAAGAGATCACAAATAATACTGAAATAGGAAAAAAAATTTCATCTATAATGAACTCTGGATCACTTGTATCTGACAATATAGTTTCTGATTTAATTGAAAAAGTTATTTCAGATAACAAGTATCATAATAGAATAATTTTTGATGGGTACCCTAGAAGTTTGGATCAAGCAGAAAATTTAGATAATTTGTTAAAAAAATATAAACAAAAAATACACATTGTTTTAAAATTATCTGTGAGTTTAGAAACAATTAAAAAAAGAATTTCAGAAAGACAAACTCTTGAAAAAAGACCGGATGACAATAAGGAAATAGCTATAAAAAGATATGAAACTTATGAAAAATCTACTGAACCTGTAATTGAATATTATAAAAAAATGAATTTACTAAAAGTGATAGATGGTGAGAGAGCAATAGATCAAATTAACAATGAAATCAGCGGTATTATTGCCCTTATAGAGGGTTGACTTTGAACAATAACGCAATATAAATACGTTTTTATAACTTTAACCTGTTAAATTATGGCCCGTATAGCCGGAATAAATATTCCTCAAAATAAAATTGTGAGTATAGCTCTAACATATATACATGGCATTGGCCTGCATTCGTCTAAAAAAATATGTAAAGAGTTAAATATTCAAGATAAAACTCGTGTAAATGATTTATCTGAAGAACAAGTTTTAAAAATTAGAGAATTTATTGATCAAAATCATAAAGTCGAGGGAGATTTAAGGAGAGAGATTT
>NHHT02000006.1:0-17372 GCA_002170875.2 Pelagibacteraceae bacterium TMED170
TATTTCACCAAATAAAAAAATGCATTCTAAGCTAGTAATTTTTTTACCAATTTGTATTGAGATTAGATTAAGATGTTCTAAAGACTTTATAATCATTAGCTACTAAATTAGTAGCGATAAGTATCTGGTTTAAACGGTCCGGATGGTTTAACGCTAATGTAATCAGCTTGATCTTTTGACATTTTAGTTAATTTTGCTCCAACTTTTTCTAAATGTAATGTTGCAACTTTTTCGTCTAAATGTTTTGGTAAAACATAAACTTTATTNTCATATTTNTCAGAATTNTTCCAAAGTTCTATCTGNGCTATTACCTGATTAGTAAAAGANGCACTCATAACAAAGCTNGGATGGCCTGTAGCACAACCTAGATTAACCAGCCTACCTTCTGCTAATAANATAATTCTTTTTTTACTAGGTAATTCTATTTCATGAACTTGAGGTTTAATTTCATCCCACTTGTAGTTTTTTAATGCATCTACCTGAATTTCATTATCAAAGTGTCCAATATTACATAGGATGGCTCTATCCTTCATATCTCTCATATGATCTGCTGTGACAATATCTTTATTTCCAGTGGCAGTAACAACTATATCTGCATCTTTTATCGCGTCATCCATCAATACAACTTCATACCCTTCCATTGCAGCCTGTAACGCACAAATAGGGTCAGTCTCTGTAACCATTACTCTAGCTCCACTTTGCCTAAGAGAAGCAGCGCTACCTTTTCCAACATCTCCAAAACCAGCAACTATTGCAACCTTTCCTGACATCATAACATCTGTAGCGCGTTTAATTCCATCAACTAAACTTTCCCTACAGCCATACAAATTATCAAATTTAGATTTTGTAACCGAATCATTTACATTGATCGCTGGAATTAATAAAGTTTTTTGTAATTCCATTTTTTTTAAAGCTAAAACACCTGTAGTAGTTTCTTCCGACACTCCCTTAATACTAGCTAATAAACTTTTATACTCCTTATGCATTAAAGCAGTCAAATCTCCACCATCATCTAAAATCATATTGGGCTTCCAGTCTTTTTTTCCCTCAATAGTTTGTTTAACACACCACCAATATTCCTTTTCTGTTTCGCCTTTCCAAGCGAATACCGGAACTCCAGCTTTTGCTATAGCTGCAGCTGCATGATCTTGAGTTGAAAAAATATTACACGAAGACCATCTTACCTCAGCTCCCAAAGTCACGAGAGTTTCTATAAGAACTGCTGTTTGTATTGTCATATGAAGGCAGCCAAGGATCTTTGCTCCTTTAAGGGGCGCTTTATTTTTATACTCCTTACGAAGAGCCATCAAGCCTGGCATTTCTGTTTCGGCTAAAGAAATTTCTTTTCTACCAAAATCTGCTAAACTTATATCTTTTACTTTGAAATCTTCTGACATAATAAGTTGTCTTTTAACAATATAATTTCATCTTATCAAGCAGCAATAACTAGCTCGATTTTGGTAAAAGTACTTCTATTTGAGCTCCTTTAGAATTAATTTGATTAGATGCAGATATTTTTCCTTTATGCAATTCGACAATATTTTTAGCAATATTAAGTCCTAGACCAGAATGCTCACCAAATTTTGTAGGTCTATTACTGTAAAAACGTTTAAATACTTTTTGTGGGGAAATTTCTGAAAAACCTGGGCCTTGATCTTTTATCAAGACAACAAAATTATTACTAGTTTCATTTATTTCGATATCTATTTTGTGCCCCTCTTTACTGAATGAAATTGCATTATCCAAAAGATTGGCAATTACTTGTTCTAATCTATTCTCTATTCCAAAAATAAAATAATTTTTGTTATTTTTACTTTTATGAATAATATTTATATCTATTTTTTTATTTTGATTAAATAAGTTTTGTTTAAATTCTTCAACAACATTTTTAATAATTATATCTAAATTAGTTTTTTCCATTTTTTCTCTAGACAAAGAAGCTTCATCTTTTAACATTTGAGTATAATCAGTAATAAGGCGTTCAATTCTTTCTACATCATGATTAATAATTTTTAATAATTTTTCTCTTTGAGTTTCATGCCCTGCCTTATCTAAAAGTTCTGAAGCTCCTTTTAATGATGCAAGAGGATTTCTAATTTCATGAGCTAAATCAGTTGAAAAAGTTTCNGCTCTATTTGTTCTCTTTTGTAGTTCTGTTGTCATCTCGTCAATAGACTTAGTTAATTTTCCTATTTCATCTTCTCTAATAAAAAAATTTTTTACATTGATAGGCTTATCTGCTTTTGCTTTTATGGCTTCAGTGTATAAAACTAATGAACGTATAGGTTTTAAAATATACTTATTAAGAAATAGTGAAAATATTAAAATTACTAATGCCACAGCAAGTACAGTTCTTAAAATAAAATTTTTTCTTTCTTCAACTGCAATTAAAATGTCATTTGCTTGCTCTGTTACCATAATAAAACCTGTGATCTCATTATTAATTTCAACTTTATTTAAAGTGCTCACAAAAAAATTATTGTTAAATTGATTTTCTAGAACCAAGGGTTCATTTTGAAATTTATTTAATATTATATCTTCTATTGAAGATTCCTGTTCGGGATTATTAAATTGAAAAATTCCAGTATTTTTTTCCTTATCGCCTGAAGGTGTCCCATCNATATTTTCCTCTAAGATAGTGTCAGATTTTGAAAATACATTTTGATCTAANTCTAAAATATTTGTATCTCCTAAAATTTTTCCTTTTAGATTGAAAAATTGAACTCTATCTAAACTTTGAAAAAGGAATCTTGTAGATAGCAAGAAACTATTAATACTTTTATTATCAAATTTTATGTTTAATCTTTTTAAATGATCGGTGGTGTTATTGATTATTTTTGTATGCTGATCAGTTCTTTGTTTAACAAGGCTCGGTTGAATTGCTTCTAAATATAAAAGAGTAAAAAGTCCTAAAACTGAAAAAACTGATAAATTAAATAATAAAAATTTTTTTAATATAGATGCTGATTTTTTTTTGTTCATTAACTAACATTCCATCTATATCCACTTCCGTACCTTGTTTCAATTGCTGAAAATTTATCATCTACTTTTTTAAACTTTTTTCTAATCCTTTTAACGTGACTATCTATAGTCCTGTCTTCTATTTCAGTATTTTCTTTATAAGCTATATCCATCAAATGGCTTCTTTCTTTAATAACCCCTGGTCTTTTAGCTAATTCAGTAACAATTAAGAATTCAGTTGTTGTTAATTTTTCAGGCAAAGCCTTTCCATCCCATTCACATTCTAATTGTGCAGGATCAAGTTTAAGCTTACCGTGACTTATTAAATTTTTTGAGTCATCCGCAGTATTTGTTTTTTTTCTAAGCTGCACTCTTATTCTCTCAATTAAAACTTTCATTGAAAAACCACCTGATTTTTTAACAAAATCATCTGCCCCTAATTTTAAACCTAAAAGTTCATCTACCTCATCATCTTTTGAGGTTAAAAAAATTATAGGTATAGACATTTTTTTTCTTATTTTTTTTAACAATTCTTCACCATCCATTCTTGGCATTTTAATATCTACTACTGCGAGGTCGGGTGGATTTCTAGTGAGGCCATTAAGAGCTGTTTCTCCATCAATATATGTTTGAACTTTAAACCCCTCTCTTTCGAGAGCTATACTTATTCCTGTTAACAAATTACGATCATCGTCAACTAGTGCAATTGTTTGAGTCATATTTTTATTCTCCTAATTAAATTGTCAAAATTTAGGCGTTAATTGATCTTATTAATGTGCATCTCCCCAATTATACCCTAAATTTACACTCACTTCTAATGGAATTGAAAACATGTGATGTTCTGATTTAGATACTGACATCATTGCTTCTAGAATAATTTTTTTAACATATTCTTTATTTATTTCTTTACATTCAAATATTAATTCATCATGAATTTGTAATAACATTTTAGTTTGAAATTTCTTATCTTCATTAATTATTTTATCTATCTTAATCATAGCAAGTCTTATTAAATCAGCAGCTGTTCCTTGGATTGGTGCATTTATTGCTGCTCTCTCTTGAAAACTTCTAACACTAAAATTTTTATCATTAATTCCTCTTAGATGAATTCTTCTACCAAAAATATTACTTACATAGCCATTTCTTCTACATGCTTTTATTGTCGTATTCATATAGTCTTTTATTTCCGGAAATTTTTTAAAATATGAATTGATAAAATCTAAAGCTTCTTGATTTGAAACAGAAATTTGTTTTGCTAAACCGTATTGAGTAATTCCGTAAATAATACCAAAATTAATTGTTTTTGCTTTTCTTCTGAAATCCTCATTTACTTTATTTATTGGTACTCCAAAAACCTGGCTAGCTGTTAGGGTGTGAATATCTTGTTTGTTTTTAAATGCTTTTTTTAATTCTTTTACATCAGCCATGTCAGCTAGTATTCTCATTTCAATTTGATTGTAATCAGCAGAAATAAGAATATTATTTTTTTCTGCTATAAATGCTTTTCTAATTTCCTTCCCGTCAACAGTTTTAATTGGAATATTTTGGAGATTTGGATCACTAGATGCTAATCTACCTGTATTAGTAGCTGCTAAAAGAAATGAAGTATGCACTCTTTTTGTTTTTTTACTAATGTGGTCTTGTAGAGCATCAGTGTAAGTGCTTTTTAATTTTGATACTTGTCGCCACTCAAGGACTAATTTAGGAAATTTATGACCAGTCAGAGCTAAATCCTCTAGTATTTTTGCACTTGTAGCTAAACTGCCTTTTTTGGTTTTTTTTAGTTTTGCAATTTTTAAGTCTTTGTAAATTATTTCCCCAAGTTGTTTTGGTGATCCTATATTAAATTTTTTTCCAGAAATAGAATAAATTTCTTTCTCTATTTTTTTTAGTCTTCCTTCAAATTTTTTGGATAGTTTTTTTAAATAGGCTTCATCAACCTTAATGCCATTAATTTCTAATTTTGATAACAACTTTATCATTGGCTTCTCGAATACCTCATAGATTTGGTTTAATTTTTCATTGTTAATTCTTTCCATTAAAAGATTAAAAAGTCTTAATGTTACATCAGCATCCTCAGCTGCATATTGGGTCGCTTCTTCCAAGTTTACGTCAGAAAAATTTAATTGTTTTTTTCCTGACCCTACTAAATCCTTATATGAAATAGTTTTATGTCCTAAATGTAACTCTGAAAGAGTATCCATATTGTGTCTATTTCTTCCAGCATCCAAGGTATAAGAAAGTAACATTGTATCTTCAATAGGGTCTATTTCAATTCCATTTTTTTTAAAAATAATAAAATCATATTTCATGTTTTGACCTACTTTTTTTATGCTTGAATCTTCAAGAATAGGTTTTATCTTTTTTAAAACTAATTCTTTTTTCAAACTTTTAATTTTTTTATGAGCTAATGGAATATAAAAAGCTTCATTAGAACCATAGCTCAGAGAAATACCAATTAAATCTGCTTCGAGCGGATTTAAAGATGAAGTTTCTGTATCAACAGAAATAATTGATTTTTCGTTGAGGATTTTTATTAAATTATCTAAATCTTTTTCATTTAATATACTTTTATAGAGTTTTCTGTTTATTTTAAAATTTGAATTCTTTGTAGGGTAATTAATTGACTTATTGAGATTTTCTTCACCATAAAAACTAATTGCTTGGCTTAATAATCTATTAAACTCCATATCTCTTAAAAAGTTAAACAAATTATCTTTATTTACATCTTTAAAAATAAAGCTACTAGGATCATCTTTAACAGGAACATCATCTTTAAGTCTGACAAGCTTCCTGCTTAATAACGCTTTGTCTTTATTTTGTAATAATGTCTCTCGTCTTTTATTTTGAGGAATTTCTGAAGCTTTTTCTAATAATTTATCTAAAGTTTGATATTTATTTATTAATTCAGCAGCAGTTTTTACTCCTATTCCAGGAACTCCAGGAATATTATCAGATGAATCACCAGCTAAAGACTGTACATCGATTACTTGGTTGGGCTTTACACCAAATTTTTCTTTTACTTCTTTTTCTCCTATCACTTTACTTTTCATTGGATCGTATAATCTGATTTTGTCCGAAACCAACTGCATTAAATCTTTGTCTGATGAAATAACTGTAACTTTAGCTCCAGCATTAGTAATTTGCTTTGCATATGTAGCTATTAGATCGTCCGCTTCGTAATTTATAAGTTCAATTGAAGGTAGGTTAAATGCTTTAACTGATTTTCTTATATATTCAAATTGAGGAACTAAATCATCCGGAGCTTCCGTTCTATTAGCTTTATATTCACTGTAAATATCATTTCTAAAATTTTTTCTTGCAGAGTCAAAAATAACTGCAAAATGTGTTGGTTTATGAATTGAGTCATCCGATCTTGAATCTTCCAATAACTTAAACAACATAGAACAAAAACCGCTTACAGCTCCAGTCGGAAGTCCATCACTTTTTCTAGATAACGGTGGTAAAGCATAATAGGCTCTAAAAATATAACCTGAGCCATCTATTAGATAAAAATGGTCTGTTTTTTTTAAAGAAGTCATATATATATATAATACCTCAATTTTTTTATGATAATTAAATAAACTATGAACAAAACTGCTTTATCTGTTGAAAAATTAACAAAGATATATTTAGATCATAAAAATAATAAGTCTCAAAAAGCTTTAAATAATTTAAATTTTGAAGTTAAACAAGGTGAAGTATTTGGTTTACTCGGACCTAACGGAGCTGGTAAGACTACCTTTCTTAGTATTTTAGGTGGGACAGTTATAAAAACTGAAGGTAAGGTTAATGTTTGGGGATTTGATTTAGATAAGAATCCAAGGCAGGTAAAAGCCTCTATTGGAATAGTTCCACAAGAAATTAATTTGGATGCTTTTTTTACTCCAAAAAAATTACTTGATCTTCAGGCCGGGTTATATGGAGTAAAAACAAAAGATAAAATTACTGAAATTATACTTAAAATGGTTGCTCTCGAAGATAAAGCTGACGCTTATTCTAGAAGTTTATCTGGAGGAATGAAAAGAAGATTGCTAATAGCTAAAGCTATGGTTCATCAACCTCCTATTTTAGTTTTAGATGAACCCACGGCGGGTGTAGATGTAGAATTAAGAAAAAATCTCTGGAAAAATGTTAAAGAACTAAATCAAGAGGGAGTTACCATTATCCTCACAACTCATTATCTTTTTGAAGCTCAAGAAATGTGTGACCGTATAGCAATTATTAATAAAGGCAATCTAGTTGCCTTAGATACTACACAAAAACTTCTAGATAGAATTCAAACAAAAAAAGTTACATTTAAAGTAGATAAAATAGGCATTTCTAATAATTTAATTTTAAACAAAGTACAATTTAATGTTAACAATGATAAGATTTCGGTAACATACGAAAAAAATACCTCTAAATTTGAGGAAATTTTAGAATATTTGAAGAAAAACAACTTAAAAATACTTGATATAGTCACAGAAGATGGCGATTTAGAGGATGTTTTTATTAAATTAACAAATAACTAGATTTTAACAAAAAAAAAAGTAAATATATCAAAGATGGAACTAGTAAAAAATATAAAACAGTCCCAAATAATAAAAAAAATTTTTATTGCTTTGATTGGGACAATTATTTTAGCAATTTCATCTAAAATAAAAATACCTTTCTATCCTGTACCAATGACAATGCAAACCTTTGTTGTGTTATTTATTGGTATTGCGTTTGGTTGGAAATTAGGAATTGCAACAATAGCTTTATATTTGTTTGAAGGAGCCATTGGTTTACCGGTTTTTTCTGGAACGCCTGAACAAGGTGTAGGCTTAATATATTTAATGGGACCTACTTTTGGTTACTTAATTGGTTTTTTGGTGACTGTTTTTTTAGCAGGATTATTTAGTTACAATAATAATATATTTAAAAATTTTGCCAAACTAACACTGGCAACAAGTTTTATTTATTTACTAGGAGTATTTTGGCTTGGAAGTCTTATTGGATGGGAAAAACCATTATATAAACTTGGAGTACAGCCTTTTTTGTTAGCTGAATTATTCAAGTTGCTATTAATTACAATAATAGTTTCTAAAGTACAAAAAATAAGAAAAATAATTTAAAGTATTAACGGGGTGATCTTTTAGAAAGTATTCTTTGAAGTGTTCTTCTATGCATTTTTAATCTTCTTGCAGTTTCTGAAACATTTCTATTACATAATTCGAAAACTCTATGTATATGTTCCCATTTAACTCTGTCTGCTGACATAGGGTTTTCTGGAGGTTTTGCTTTCGAATCTGGAGAGGCCAGTAAAGCAGCTTCTATATCGTCTGCATCCACAGGTTTAGCTATATAATCAATTGCCCCTGCTTTAATTGCAGCTACAGCTGTGGGTAAATTTCCATATCCTGTAAGCATTACTATTCTGCTATCTTTTTTTACTTTAGAAAGCTCTTTTATTACATCTAGTCCATTGCCATCCTCTAATCTAAGGTCTACTACAGCAAAATTTGGCGGTGTTTTTTTTACAATTTTTATACCATCTTCGACGGATTTCGCTTCAATTACTGCAAAACCCTTCTTTTCCATAGCTCTTGTGAGCCTTCCTCTTAAAGGATCATCATCATCTACGATTAGAAGAGATTTATCCTCAAAGTCTGAAATTTTAAACCGATTTTGGGCTGTATTGACATGTTTCATTACTAACATATATGGCAATCTCAACGAGAATTACAATAGGTGAAAGTGGAAATTTTTTCTTTACATTAAGTAAAAAAAACCTTAAATGCAAAAAGATAAGGTTTTTTTATCTAAATTTTTTTAGAAACCTTTCTGTGTAAACAAATGAGGGACACATGAGATGCGAAAATTTAAAGACGTTAACGAATTAGTTAACACACTTAAGCCTGATTATCCCGTATATTGCATACGGACTGAATCCATAAAAATATCTACAGAATTTTTTAAAAAAAAATTTCCGGGAAAAGTTCTTTATGCAGTAAAAACCAACCCTAATGAAAAAGTTTTAAAAGAAATTATATCAAATGGGATTCAACATTTTGATGTAGCTTCAATTAATGAAATTAAATTAATCAAAAAGTTAAAATCAGATTCAAAATTATTTTTTATGCATACCGTTAAAACTCCAAAAGATATTGCTGAAGCTTATTTTGAATTTGGAGTTAGAGATTTTGCATTAGACTCAAAAGATGAGCTTCAAAAAATTTTAGACTCAACTAAACAGGCTAAAGATTTGAACTTATACGTTAGAATAGCAATTTCAAATGAACATGCCGAAATCGACTTGTCCAGAAAATTTGGTGCCTTGCCAAATGAAGCCTTGGGTTTGGTTAGACTTTGCAAACAACATTCAAAAAAATTAGGTATTAGTTTTCACGTAGGATCACAGTGCATGCATAAAATTTCTTATTCCAAGGGTATTGGTGAGGTAGGAAATATAATAAAAAAAACAAAAATTATTCCTGATATAATTAATATTGGTGGAGGCTTTCCTGCTATATATCCTGATTTAAATCCTGAACCATTAAGTAACTATATAGAAGAAATTAAAAAATCTTTTTCAAGTTTAAAATTACCAAAAATGCCAGAATTATTTTGTGAACCGGGTAGAGCAATTGTAGCTGAAAGTGGTTCTACAATAGTAAAAGTTATGTTAAGAAAAAAACAAAATCTCTATATAAATGATGGTACATATGGAACTTTATTTGATGCTGGTGCGCCAAATTTTGTTTTCCCAAGTAAAATGATTTCTAATGGTAGGGTACAATCCAAAAAACTTACATCTTTCAGTTTTTTTGGCCCAACCTGTGATAGCCTTGATTATATGAAAGGCCCTTTTCTGCTGCCTAATAATATTAAAGAAGGTGACTATATTGAATTAGGTCAGCTAGGTGCGTATGGTTTAACTTTTAGAACTAAATTTAANGGATTTTATTCAGATGAAATTTACGAATTGAATGACAAACCTATTATGACAATTTATGAGGATCCAAGTAAAGTTGATTACTTGGTAGCCTAATGAATAAAAAAAATAGTCCTAATATTGGACACAATAAAAAAAAACTTTTAAATAAAACAGTAGAACACATCGATATTACTTCGTTCGATGCACGTAAGATTATCGACTCTATGAGTGGAATGTCTTTTACCTCGAGAGATACTGCAAACGCTGCTAGAATATTTAACGAGATGATCTCAGATAAAAACTGTTCTATATTTTTAACTTTAGCAGGTTCAACTTCAGCTGCAGGTTGTATGAAACTTTACTCAGATTTAGTAAAATACAACATGGTAGATGCCATAGTCGCTACAGGAGCCTCTATTATCGATATGGATTTTTTTGAGGCTATTGGCTTTAAGCATTATCAAGGATCTCAATTTCAAGATGATACAGAGCTAAGAAACAACTATATAGACAGAATTTATGACACATATATTGATGAAGATGAGCTTCAAGCTTGTGATAAAGCTATTTGTGAAATAGCAAATACTTTAGAACCTAAAACCTATACTTCTAGGGAGTTTATAAAAGAAATAGGGANATATCTTAAAAAAAACGCTAAGAAAAAAAATTCTTTAATAGAAACTGCNTATGACAATAATGTACCTATCTTTTGTCCAGCATTCACCGATAGTTCTGCAGGTTTTGGTTTGGTGATGCATCAGGATCAGAATCCAAAAAAACATATAACTATCGACTCGATCAGNGAATTTAGAGAATTAACTGAAATAAAATTACAATCAAAACAATCCGGTTTATTAATGATAGGAGGGGGAGTACCAAAAAATTTTGTTCAGGATACAGTGGTTTGTGCTGAACTTTTAGGAAAAAAAGTAGATATGCATAAATATGCAGTTCAGATTACTGTGGCGGATACAAGGGATGGAGCTTGTAGTAGCTCTACATTAAAAGAGGCAAGCTCTTGGGGAAAAGTTGATGTATCAGAAGAACAGATGGTTTTTGCAGAAGCTACAAGTGTACTTCCTTTAATAGTTAGTGACGCATATCATCGAGAAAATTGGAAAAATAGAAAGAAAAGAGAATTTTCAAAGATTTTTTAAAATAAATGAATTATTTACCTCAAAAAAAAGGTTTTCTTGGTTATGAAGCAATTTCAAAAATTGATAACAAAGTCGTAGTTGTACCATTTGGTCTAGAAAAAACTGTAAGTTATGGTGGTGGTACTAAAAATGGCCCTAAAGAAATTATTAAAGCATCACATCAAGTCGAATTGTTTGATGAAGAATTAAATAAAGAACCTTATAGAACTATTGGTATTAAAACCTTGAAACCCTTTCCAATTAAAAAAAAAATTGAAGCTGCAATTGAACAACTTGCAAATATAAATAAGGAAATAATTTCAAATAAAAAATTTCCTCTAGTTTTTGGTGGAGAACATTCAATAACTCCAGGAGCAATAAGACCTTTCACTGAAAAATATGATGAAGTTGTTTTACTTCATTTTGATGCTCACGCAGATTTAAGGGAAGAATATAATGGTGAAAAATTTTCCCACGCCTCAGCTATTAAAAGATGCTTAGATTTTAGGAATGTTAAAGTTGTATCATTTGGTATTAGAAATCTATCAAAATTTGAAATGGAATTTTATGAAAATAATAAAGATAGAATTAAAATTTTTTGGGGAAAGGACAAATTGAATTGGGATCTTGATAATTTAGAAAAATTCTTTAAAGATAAAAATGTTTACATAACATTTGATGTTGATGGTTTTGACTCAAGTATTATGCCAGCAACTGGTACTCCCGAACCTGGTGGACTTTTATGGGAAGATGTCATTCCTATCATCAAAAAAGTTTGCAAAATTTCTAACATTGTGGGAGCAGATATAAATGAATTAGCACCGATAAAAAATTTTAATTCTTATAATTTTTTAGTCGCAAAATTAGCGTACAAAATTTTAGCTTATACTTTTGAATTTAAAGATTAGATACCAAGTCTTTTGTTTTCCAAAAAACCTCGGCCTGAGCACCTCTATCATTTAAAAAAGACAATTTAGCACCTTTTCTCTCTAAAAGTTGTTTTCCCAAAAATGTACCTAGCCCAAGACCTGATTTATTGACTATTTCTCTTGATTTAGTCTTAATATAAGGTTCTCCGATTAGGTCTATTATGTCCTCTGGGTATCCAGGCCCATCATCTTTTATTAATACTCTAACTTTATTTTTATCACTTTCTAAAATTATCTTAACTTCAGTTTTTGAAAATTTTACTGCATTGCCAATAAAATTTCTTAAACCATAAACGATTTCGGGTGTTCTCTTGATATTAATTTTATTATTATCTCTGCTTAAGATTAACGTGATTTTTTTATAAGATGTTTCTTTAAATGAATTCGCAATTTCTGTTAGTAAATCTTCAAATTTAGTTTGACTAAAAAATTTATCTTCTTCTATTTGTTTTTTTGATATTCTTTTTAAAATTTCACTACATCTTTTTGTTTGACTTATTAATAAATCAATATCTTTTGTAAACTGACTATCTTTTCCAAGATCCTTTTTTAGTTCCGAAGCAACAATATTTATAGTTGCCAATGGAGTGCCTAATGAATGTGCAGCAGCAGCNGCTTGAGCACCTAAAGACTCTAATTCATATTCTTTAGCTATTACTTGCTGTAATTTATTAATTGCTTCAGATCTTCTTTTTGTTTCTCCTGAAAATCTAATACCAAAGTAACTTAAAAAGACTAAACCAATAACTATTGAAATAAAAAAACCAGTTAAATAAANTTTAGGAAAAGTAAAAGNGTTTTCATGTATTCCCGGAAAAGGTTGATGGTAAATTGTTAATAAAAAAAGACAAATTAAAGTAATAATTCCTAAAATTAAAGTTGTTCCCATGCTTAAAAATGTAGAAGAAACTATTGTAGGTATAATAATAAGTATTGAAAACGGATTAGATATACCTCCGGTCAAATATAATAAAATGGTTAGTTGAAATAAATCATACACCAAAAAAACACTAGCGTTAAAGTCTCTTATTTGAACTGATTTAATTTTGAATTGTAAAAATAAATTTGTAATAAGCCCAAAAAAAATTACTAAGTAAGCAAAATTAATTGAAAATTCAAGTTTAAGATAAAAATATACTAAATTTACNGCAGTAAACTGGCCAAAGATTGCAATCCATCTTAAAATAACTAAAGTTTTTTTATCTAAATGTAAATTTTCTCTTAGTCTGAATAGAGTAGAGAGGTTCATAATTTTTAATTTAAATATCTAAATTAGCAACATCTAGGGCATTACTGGTAATAAAGTCTTTTCTGGGTGCCACGTCATCTCCCATTAATATTTCTATCATTTTTTGATCTTGCTTTGATTTATCTTTAGTTCCTTTAGAATATTGTACTTTAAGCATTGTTCTGTTTTCAGGATTTAACGTCGTTTCCCAAAGTTCTTCTGGGTTCATTTCNCCTAATCCTTTAAATCTTTGTATAGAAAGTTTTTCTCTTTGTTCTTTAACAAATTTATCGTAAGCAGCAGTATTCTTTTTAATTTTTTTATCAGTTTTTTCAGCTATTTTAAAAATATAATCATCAAGATTTTTTTCATCTTTTATATAAACAATTTTATTTGCCTTCGTTACTTTGAATAAAGGTGGTTGGGCTAAATAGATATGACCGTTTTCGATAAGTTGATTGAAAGGATGATTATTAAAAAAAGTAAGTAAAAGTGTTCTAATATGAGAACCATCTACATCAGCATCAGTCATTATAACAATTTTTTCATATCTAAGATTGTCTATATTAAAATCTTTTGAACCTGTTCCTAGAGCATTTATTAAAGTAACTATTTCATTTGAGGACATCATTTTTGCTAAAGCTTTAGTCGCATAATCCCCACCGTTTGAGCCGTTTTTTTTAATGTTATCGTTAACNAAAGTATTTAGAATTTTTCCTCTTAATGGAAGAACTGCTTGGTATTCTCTTACTCTACCTTGTTTCGCAGAACCACCGGCTGAGTCTCCTTCTACTATAAATAACTCTGTNCCTTCTTTTTTTTGTATTTGACAATCAGCTAATTTGCCTGGCAAACCAGAAAGTTCAAATGAACCTTTTCTTCTAACACTATCTCTTGCTTTTCGGGCTACATCTCTAGCTAAAGCTGCTTGAGTTATTTTTTCTAANACATTTCTTGTTACTGACGGATTTTGATCAAACCAGGTTGATACTTTATCACTTATAATATTTTCAACTATTAATCTAATTTCTGAAGAAACAAGTTTATCTTTTGTTTGAGATGAAAACTTTGGATCGGGCATCTTAATTGAAAGAACTGCCGTTAATCCTTCTTTTATATCTTCTCCGGATAAAGTGATTTTATTTTTTTTGTTATTNTTTTTACCTAAAGAATATTTATTTATNACCCTCGTCAAAGCACTTCTGAAACCTAGTAAATGAGTTCCTCCGTCTTTTTGAGGAATATTNTTTGTAAAAGGAAGGACTTCCTCCGAATAACTTGCATTCCACTCAAATGAACATTCTACAACAACATCTCCCTTTTTGGAGATTACATAAATAGGTTTCTTAAATACTTCCTTTTCATTTTTATTTACTAATATAGGTTTCTTCTTATTAATATGCTGAACAAATTCTAATATTCCGCCATCAAACTTATTTATAAATTCTTTAGACTTNCCTCCTGTTTTATCAACTAAACTTATACTTATACCTTTATTTAAAAAAGCAAGTTCTTTAATTCTTTTCTGTATAATTGTTGAGCTAAATTTTATTGACGAAAATATTGTCTTCGAAGGTAAAAAAGTAATTTTTGTTCCATGTTTTTTTGTACTACCAATTTTTTTCAAAGGGCTTACAGAATTTCCATTTTTAAAAACTATAGAGTATTCTTTATTATCTCTAAAAATATTTAATTCTAGTTTTTCTGATAAAGCATTTACAACTGATACTCCAACTCCATGTAAACCTCCTGAAACTTTGTAGGAGTCATGGTCGAACTTTCCACCTGCATGCAGTTGAGTCATTATAACTTCTGCTGCAGANACTTTTTCACTCTTATGCATATCGACAGGTATACCTCTTCCATCATCTTCTACAGTTATAGTATTATCTTTATTCATCACTATCGAAATATTTTGACAGTGACCTCCTAGAGCTTCATCTATAGAATTATCTACGACTTCAAAAACCATATGATGAAGGCCAGAACCGTCATCCGTGTCACCTATGTACATACCGGGTCTTTTTCTAACTGCATCTAGACCCTTAAGCACTTTAATTGAGTCAGCTTTATATGAATTTTTATTTATATCTTTAGAATTTTNTGGCATTTTTTTTGTGAAAAATAATTATANTTATAACATTTTTTTNNACNTATAGAAAANGACNTAANNNNATATGCTTAAATTTACTTTGTATATCAACGGTTTTAAGCATAAATTAAATATAAAAGTTAATATTAACTTTTATTAAATTTTCATAGGCATTATTACGTAATAACTATTTTTATCAGCATTATCTTCGACAAGGACTGGNGAAACTGCATCTTTAAATTTCATTANAATGTTTGAGTCATCAATTTGTGATGCGATATCAAGCAAGTATTTAGAGTTAAAACTAATTNTCAATTCGTCAGAACTGTAGTTTGCTTTTATTACCTCGTTACCTTCGCCAGAGTTTGTNCTATTAACAGAAAGTTTAATATGATCTTTGCTTACAACTAACTTAACACCTTCTTTTCTATCAATTGAAACTGTGGTGACTCTTTCTATTGAGTCTATAAAATCTTTTGACGTCACTGTTAAAGTTTTATCATTAATTGTAGGGACAACTTTACTATAATCTGGAAATTTTCCATCTATTACTTTAGAAATTAATTTAGTATTTTTAGTTTTAAACAAAATTTTAGTTTCACTTGTCTGTATTGTAATTTCATCATTTGTTTCCTGTAATAAAGTACACAGCTGAAAAACAGTTTTTCTTGGGATAATTAATTGAGAAAAATTTTTTCCCTTTTCTATTTCTACGCGACTCGAAGAAAGTCTGTGACTATCTGTGGCTACTCCAGTCAAAAAACATTTGTTGTCTATTTCTGTTAAATGTAAAAAAATACCATTNAAGTAATGTCTAGTGTCATCATTNGAAATTGAGATTTTAACTTTATTTAAAAGTGGTAGTAGTTTTGATTTATTCAAAACAATTTCATCTCCAACAAAATTTTCAGAAAAATTAGGAAAATTATTAGTAGGTAAACATAATAAGTTAAAATCTGAATTATCAGTTTTAAGGTTTAATTTATTTTCTGTTTTAAGATCAAATTTAATTTCAGAATTTGCAGAAATCTTTCTTAATATGTCATATAAAATTGCAGCTGATGTAGTTGTACTNCCTTCTGTCACTACTTTGATTTCAGAAATTTCATCATAGAATATAAGATCTAAATCTGTTCCAACAACTATTAATTTATTTTTCTTAACTTCTAGTAATACATTTGACAATATTTGAAGAGTATTTTTTTTTTCTATTATACCTTGAACTAAATTNAAAGATTTTAATAAGNTGTCCCGTTTTATTGAAAACTGCATTTGTTTTATTCTTCTACTAATAAATCTTTTATTTGTTCGATATTTTTCTTCATTTCTAGATCTTTTTCAGACAGTCTAGTAATTGTTTTTACTGCATGTATTACAGTGGTGTGATCTCTGTTAGCAAATCTTCGTCCAATTTCAGGCAGTGAGCGTGTTGTCAATTTTTTAGCTAAATACATTGCAATTTGTCTTGGTCTTGCTAAAGGTCTTGATCTCCTTTGAGAAAGCATTTCTGTTAAAGGAATATTAAAAAAACTTGAAACAGTATTTTGAATCTTATCTACTGTTACCACTTTTACTTGATTAAAAACGTCTTTAAGTATTTTTTTACAATCTATAATGGTNAGTGTTTTTTTATGTATTCTACTAAAAGCTATTAATCTATTAAGAATACCAATTAACTCCCTAATATTTGTTTTACACTCATTAGCTATAAAGGTTATGACTTCNTCGCTTATATTAATATTTTCCTTAAATTGATTTTGCATACTTATCAATTTTGTTTTTATAATTTTTATTTTTAAATCTAAGTCTGGGGTATCTATATCTACTATTAAACCGCCAGAAAGTCTCGATTTTATCCTTTCTTGAACTCTATCNAATTTCATTGGTGATCTATCAGAAGAAATAATTATTTGTGAATTTTTTTCAATTAAACTATTAAACGTATGAAAAAATTCTTCTTGTAAGCTTTCTTTTCCTCTTATGAACTGAATATCATCTATTATAAATACAGAAGATTTTCTAAAAAAATCTTTAAAATTAACCATATCATTTTTTTTAATNGATTTNATAAANTGATACATAAATCNCTCNGCTGAAATAAACATNACATTNNTNTNNTTTTNNA
>NHHT02000006.1:17377-28825 GCA_002170875.2 Pelagibacteraceae bacterium TMED170
ANACCAATNGCATTNAGNAAGATGAGTTTTNCCNANNCCNACNCCTCCATAAATATANAANGGATTATATCGNGANATNTGTTCNCAAANTTTTTTTGANGATGTTAAGTGCNATTTNNTTACTTGANCCNNNTATAAAATTNTCAAAATTCAAATTTGGGTTTAGCCGATTATAATTCAATATTGAATCTTTTATTTTTGTGACTTTATTCAAATTTAAATCTTCTAACTTATAACCACTGTTAGAATTTAGTTTATTTTCTTCTAAAATTTTAAATTCAATTCTATTAAGACTTAACTTAAAACTTTTGATTTGTTCTAACATCTTATCTAGGTATCTTGATACAATCCAATCTCTAAAAAATCTAGTAGGTACACCAAGAACTAAATGATCATTAAACTCTTTCAGAAGTGTTATATTTTGTAACCAGCTAGAAAAAACTTCTTTACCAAAAGTTTTTTCAAATGCATTCAAAACTTCAGACCAATTCAAAGTTTTTTCTTCTTCGGAAACAAAGATTTCTTCTCGTCTGGTAGATTTATTTTCCATGTAATGTAATTTAATTAAAAAAAGTTTTAATTTTTAATTTTAGGTTGCACAAGAACTATTTTCATTTTTTAAAAAAAAAATAATTTCCGGTTGTAATTTAAACGTTATGATAGAAAAAAATTATTAGATTTATTTTTTTTATATAACTGCAACTAAAATGTGATAATATCTATATTTAGTTTTGACCTACTAAATATAGTCGCCACTTAACATTTTTAACAACTTATAATTGTCAATTTTATTTTGAAATTCTTTTTGAAATTTTAGATATTTTTCTCGCTGCAGTTTTTTTACTTATTACTCCAGATTTCGCAACCTGCATGAGAATTGATTGAAATTTTGGAAAAAATTTTTTAATTTGATCTTTTTTTTTAGAGCTTATTATTTGCTCCATTTCCTTTACAGCAGATCTATATCTACTTTTTCTGAGACGATTTACTGATGTTTGCCTCTTAACCCTTCTTACTCTTCTAATAGCTGATTTTGTGTTTGGCATATTTTAAATTGGTATATATCTCTAATATATATGGGTCAACTTTTTATTTTTGGCATCTTGAACAAAAAAAGGTTGAACGTTTAGATATAACGCTTTTTTTAATTACGCCTTTACAATCATATTTACTGCACTTCATTCCTTCCCTTCCATATACCGCGAAATGTTGTTGAAAGGCTCCCTCTCTTCCATTGCTGTTATTAAAATTTTGAATGGACGAACCTCCCGCTTTAATCGATTTTTTGAGTATTTTTTTTATGTTTTTTACAACTAAAGTCATTTTTTTTAAACTTATACTTTTACTATTTGTAGAAGGTTGGATTTGACTAAAAAATAGGACTTCATTAACGTAAATATTCCCCAGACCTGCAACAAATTTTTGATCCATTAAAATATCCTTTATTGTTCTATTTTTGTTAATTAAATAAGATTTAAAATATTTAACACTAAAACTTTTAGAAAGCGGTTCTGGACCTAATGATTGAATATGAGAGTTATGTTTTATACCTTTTGATGGTATTATTTTAATGAATCCAAACTTTCGAACGTCATTGTAAATTAATTTTATATTTTTACTTAATAAAAAAATTATATGATTATGTTTTTCATCATTTTTGTTTATTTCATAATAAAAACTTGTTTTTCTTACATTGTTTTTCTTATTAATTAAAAAGAATTTTCCTGTCATTCCTAAATGGATAATTATAGTCATTTTATTATTAAGATTGATTAATAAATATTTTGATCTTCTTTTGACCGAAAGTATTTTCTTGTTAATTACTTTGTATAATTTCTTTTCGTCGATTTTATACCTAAGTTTACTGGTATTAATGATCACCTTCTTAAATGTAAGATTATTAATAGTGTTTTTAAGAGACTCTTTAACAACTTCAACTTCTGGTAATTCTGGCATATAATTTAGTTATGAAAACACATTTTCAAGATAAAAAAGGACTAGTCAACTCTGTTTTTAACAAAGTTCATAAAAAATATGATTTTATGAATGACTTAATGTCTTTTGGAATTCATCGTCTTTGGAAAAAAAATATGGTCGACTGGTTAAGTCCTCAAAAAAAAACAAAACTATTGGATGTTGCTTCAGGTACAGGCGACTTAGCAAAGATTTTTTCTGATAAAACTAATAATATCAATAAAATATTTTGTATTGAACCAAACCAGTATATGCTTGAAGTTGGTAAAGAAAAATTAAAAAATTACAAAAATATTAAATGGGTTCAGGCATCTGCGGAGAAGCTTCCCTACGAGGACAATACTTTTGATTATTATACAATTAGTTACGGAATAAGAAATGTAAATGATATTAATCTCTGTCTTAAAGAAGCTTACAGAGTATTAAAAGTTGGAGGTAGGTTTATGTGTTTAGAATTTTCTAAAGTCAAAAATGAAATTTTAGAAAGTATTTATAATCAGTATTCAAAATTAATTCCCCCAATAGGAAAATATATTGTTGGTAGCTCAGCCCCTTATGACTATTTAATAAAAAGTATAGAACTTTTTTACAGCCAAGATGAATTAAAAAAATTAATAGAAGCTAATGGTTTTATTAATGTTGAATATAGAAACTTATCTAGTGGAATCTCTGCTATACATTCAGGTTGGAAAATCTAATAATGCTCAAAAGAATATTTTATTTATTTAAAATTGCCAGAAAACTTGCTGCTTCTGGGGCTATTAAAACCATAAATGAAATTTATGATATCCCTTTTATAATCACATTGTTTTTTGAATTAATTTCTATAGGTTCTAAACAAAAAATAATAAATAATTCTAAACAGCCTGGGGAAAGACTTTGTGATGCCTTATCAAGTATGGGTACAACTTTCATAAAGTTAGGACAATTTTTAGCTACAAGGCCTGATATAATTGGAGAAAAACTAACAAATGATCTTATAAAACTTCAAGATAAACTAGAACCCTTTAGTACTATTGAAGCAAAAAAGATAATAGAAAAAGAATTGGGAAATATTCATTCTAGAAATATTACATATTTAAGTGATCCAATTGCTGCGGCTTCTATAGCACAAGTTCATATTGCAAACATAAAAGTTAAAAATGAAGTTAAAGAAGTTGCTGTAAAAATACTTAGACCAGACATAGAAAAATTATTTAATGAAGAATTAGATGCTTTAATGCTCTTAGCTTATATTGTTGAAAATATTGTTTCTAAAACTAAAAGACTAAAACTTGTTGAGGTAGTGCATTTGTTAAAGGAAATAACTAATATAGAGATGGATTTGAGATTTGAGGCTGCTGCTGCTAACGAACTTTTTGAAAATACAAAAAATGACTCAGGTTTTAATGTTCCAAAAATTTATTGGAATTATACATCAAAAAGAATATTAACTTTAGATAAAGTCGACGGTATTTCAATAAGAGAAGAAGAAATCATCAAAAGTTATGGTGTAAATTTGAAAGAATTATCACAAAATTTAATTCAAAATTTTTTAAAACATGCGGTAAGAGATGGTTTTTTTCATGGAGATATGCATCAAGGAAATTTATTTGTAGATAAAAAAGGCAATATAATTCCAGTTGATTTTGGAATTATGGGAAGATTAGATAAAAATAACAGAAAATTTTTAGCTGAAATACTTTATGGTTTTATACAAAGAGATTACACCAAAGTTGCAGAAGTTCATTTTCAAGCTGGGTTAGTTCCTCAAAATGCTTCGAAAGAGGAATTTGCACAAGCTTTAAGGTCAGTTGGTGAACCTATTTTTGGACAGTCAATTAAAGATATTTCAGGAGGGAATCTCTTAGCTCAATTGTTTGAGATTACTGAAAAATTTAATATGCCTACGCAAACACCGCTTTTGTTGCTCCAAAAAACTATGGTTGTAGTAGAGGGAGTTGCTAGAAAACTATACCCAGACACAAACATATGGGAGGTGTCTAGGCCAATCTTAGAAGACTGGATTAAAAATTTAAAAGGACCAAAGGCAAACATTGATAAAATGATTAATACCTCTTCAGAAATTTTACAAAGAATACCTGACTTTCCTGACTTTATGGATAAAGCAAATTATGCTCTACAATTAATTGCAGAAGGAAAATTAAACATAGGCGTGTCAAACAATAAAAGTTTGGAAATCGAGCAATTAAAACTAAAAAGTTTAAGAAATAATATTGTTATTAGCTTTTTAGGTATTGTAATTGTTGTTTTATTAGTATTTTAATTGAAGAAATGTCGTTAAAAAATAAAAAAATTTTAATTATTATTGCTGGAGGTATATCAGCATATAAATCTCTAGATTTAATAAGGTTGCTTAAAAAAGCGGATGTTGAAGTAAAAACTATACTAACTAGAGGTGGAAAGAAGTTTGTTACTCCTTTATCTATTACTGCTTTAACAAATGCCAAGCCTTACGAAAATATTTTTGATGTTAATAATGAGTCTGAAATAGATCATATTTCATTATCTAGATGGGCAGACATTATTTTAACAATTCCAACTACGGCAAATACCATGTCAAAATTAATTGTTGGTAAAGCTGAAGATCTAGCAACAACGGTTATGTTAGCTTCAAACAAAGAAATAGTATTAGTACCAGCTATGAATGTCAGAATGTGGTTAAATAAAGCTACTCAAAAAAATATAAAAACACTTTTAGATTTTGGATATAAATTCATAGGTCCTATAAAAGGAGAGATGGCATGTGGTGAGTATGGAGAGGGGAAAATGTCTAGTCCAAGACAAATATTTGCTTACTTAAATAATTATTTTAAAGATAAAGATATTGTTAAAAAAAAAGGAATTAAAGCTTTGGTGACTACAGGTCCAACAAAAGAATATATAGACCCGATTAGATATATTTCTAATGAGTCCAGTGGCAAACAAGGTCATGAAATAGCTATGGCTTTATCAAAACTTGGAATTAAAACAACTCTAATCGCTGGGCCATCTTCAATAAACTTCTCTAAAGACCTTAATGTAAAAAAGGTAACCACTGCCAAAGAAATGATGGATGAAGTAAAAAAAACTTTACCAGTAGATATTGCAGTTTGTGCTGCAGCCGTAGCGGATTTTAGGCCAAAAAAAATAAGTAAATATAAATTAAAAAAAGACTCAGATGAATTAAAAACAATATCACTAGAAAAAAATTCCGACATTTTAGAATTTCTTGGAAAAAATAATAAAAATAGACCACAAATAGTAATAGGTTTTTCTGCAGAAACTGAAAATGTATTAGAAAATTCAAAATTGAAATTAAAAAATAAATATTGTGATTTTATTATTGCAAATGATGTTTCAAAAAAAAATTCTGGATTCAATGTGGAATATAACAAAGTTTCTTTGATTTATAAAAATGGTAAGATTGAGTCTATATCTAAAAATAAAAAAAGCTTTATAGCTACAATAGTTGCCAAAAAAATCTTAAATCAACTTTTAGTTAATGACAAAAATTTTAATTAAACGTTTTTCTAACAAAGTATTGACTCCAAAATATGAAACTAAGGGCTCTTCAGGAATGGATATTGCGGCTTTTATTGAAAACAAGATTATAATTAACCCAGGATCAAAAGAAATTATTCCAACAGGATTTTCACTTTCTATACCTGAGGGGTATGAAGTTCAGATAAGACCTCGGTCTGGCCTAGCTGCAAAACAAGGTATATCTGTTTTAAATACACCAGGTACGATAGACGCAGACTATAGAGGGGAAATAAAAGTAATATTAATTAATTTGAGTAAAAATAAATTTATTGTAGAAAATGGTTTGCGTATCGCACAAATGGTAGTTTGCCCGGTAATACAAGCAGAATTTCAAGAAGTTCAAGAACTATCTAAAACTACACGAGGCAGTGGTGGATTTGGGTCTACTGGAGTTTAATAAGTCATTATGAAAGTTTCAAAACAGGATTTTAAAAGATTTTCTAAACAAATAATCTTAAAAAATATAGGTATAGCTGGACAGAAAAAAATTTTTAATTCTAAAGTATTAGTGGTGGGAGCTGGGGGATTAGGATGTCCTTTAATTTTGTATCTAGCAAATTCAGGCGTGGGTACCATCGGTATTATAGATGATGATAAGGTTGACTTGTCAAACCTAAATAGGCAAATACTATTTTCTCTACAAGATATAGGAAAATTTAAAGTTTATCAGGCAAAAAAAATAATAAAAAAAATTAATAAAAAGATTAAAGTAAAAATTTTTAAAAATAAGATTAATAAAAAAAATATTAAAAATATTTTTAAAGATTTTGAAATTATTTGTGACGGAAGTGATAATTTTGAAACAAGATACTTAATTAACGATCATTGTCTTAAATATAAAAAAATATTAATATCTGCAGCAATTAGTAAGTTTGACGGGCAAATATTTAATTTTAACTTTAAAAAAAAAATCCCTTGTTTTAGATGTTTTATGCCTGAAACTCCAAATTTAGATAATAACTGTGAAACAGATGGAATTGTATCTACACTGGCAGGAATTGCTGGAACACTTCAAGCTAATGAAGTCATCAAAACTATTTTAAATACAAAAAATGACTTGATTGGAAAAGTACTTGTTTTTAATTCAATTACATCAAATTTTAGAAAGATTAAACTTACAAAAAACTCTGACTGTATTGAAGAATGTGTAAAAAATTAATTATTTTTTTTTTTTTATTTTATCCTGAGTTATTGGCAAATGAGTCATATTTTTTAACTTTAAGGAATGAAAAAGTAAATCTGAGACAGGGGCCTTCTTTTGAATATCCAATAAAAATTTTTTACAAAAAAAAGTATCTTCCTGTTTTAATTAAAGATAGCTCAAACAATTTTAGAAAAATAGTTGATCATGAAAACAATTCAGGCTGGATACATATATCCCAATTATCAAAAAAGAAGGCTGCTATAATAATTGAAGAAAATGTACTATTATTTAAAAAACCCACTTTATATTCTAAGCCAATGGTAATTTTAGAAAAAGGCAAACATTGCTTAGTCAGAAAGTGCAAGGGAAATTGGTGCAAAATAAAAGTTAGCAAATTTACTGGCTGGATACAAAAAGAAAATTTATGGGGTAGACTTTAAAATTATTTTTGTTTCAAGTCGAAACGGTCTAGATTCATAACTTTTGTCCAAGCGGCAACAAAATCGTTTGTAAATTTTTCGCTTGAGTCTTCCGTAGCATACACTTCAGCTAATGCTCTCAATTGCGAGTTTGAACCAAATATTAAGTCAGCTCGTGTACCAACCCATTTAATTTTTTTTGTTTTTCGATCACGACCTTCAAATGTTTCTTCATCTTCGGAAGTTTCTTTCCATGTCGTTCCCATATCAATTAAATTTACAAAAAAATCATTTGTAAGGGCTTCTGGTTTTTTTGTGAAAACTCCATGCTTAGAACCGTCAAAATTTGTATTTAATACTCTCATTCCTCCTATTAGGACAGTCATTTCTGGTGCTGTTAATTTCATTAAGTTTGCTCTATCAATAAGCATCTCTTCATCAGATACTGAATATTTGCCTTTAGAATAGTTTCTGAACCCGTCCGCTCTTGGCTCTAATAGACTAAAAGAATGGATATCAGTCTGATCTTGAGAGGCATCTCCTCTTCCAGGCGAAAATGGAACAGTAATTTTTTTACCTGCTTTTTTAGCTGCTTTTTCAATTCCTACAGATCCACCTAAAACAATCAGGTCGGCAATAGATACAGATTTCTTTTTAGTATTAAAATTTTTCTGAATTTTTTCATAAATTTTTATAATTTTATTTAATTCTGTTGGATTATTTACTTCCCAGTCTTTTTGAGGTGAAAGTCGAATTCTAGCTCCATTAGCTCCACCTCTCTTGTCTGAGCCACGAAAAGTCGATGCAGAAGCCCAAGCAGTAGTCACTAATTGTGAAATTGAAAGCCCTGATTTTTCTAATTTACTTTTTAGAAAATTAATATCTTTATTTTTAAGTTTATATTTTGGTTTTGAGATTGGATCTTGCCAAATAAGAACTTCTTTTGGTATATCGCTTCCTAAATAACAAGCACGAGGGCCCATATCTCGATGCGTTAATTTAAACCATGCTCTTGCAAAAGCATCTGCAAACTCATCTGGATTTTTATGAAAATTTTCAGATATAGGACCGTATTTTGGATCCATCCTAAGAGATAAGTCTGTAGTTTGCATCATTGGAGGGTGCATAACTGATTTATTATGAGCGTCAGGTACCATTTTAACTTCTTTTCCATTTTTCTTTGGAGTCCATTGATGTGCTCCGGCTGGGCTTTTCGTTAGCTCCCATTCATGACCATATAAACAATCATAATAACCCATGTCCCATTTTATAGGATTTTGAGTCCAGGCTCCCTCTATTCCACTGCTTATAGTGTCGACCCCTTTACCAGATTTATAATTACTATTCCATCCAGTTGCTTGATCTTGAATTTTAGATCCTTCAGGTTCTGGTCCTTTATGAGACTCAGGAGCAGCACCATGGGATTTTCCAAAAGTGTGACCTCCGGCAACAAGTGCAACTGTTTCATAATCATTCATTGCCATACGGCCAAATGTTTCTCGAATATCATGCGCTGCTAACAAAGGATCTGGGTTAGCGTCGGGACCTTGAGGGTTTACATATATCAAACCCATATGAGATGCACCTAAAGGCTGCTCTAAATCTCTTTTACCACTGTACCTATTTACACCTAACCATTCTTTTTCTGATCCCCAATAAATATCTTCCTCTGGTTCCCAAATATCTTCTCTTCCACCACCAAATCCAAAAGTTTTAAAACCCATGGACTCTAAACCAACATTTCCAACTAGAATAAATAAATCTGCCCATGAAATTTTTTTTCCGTATTTTTTTTTAATAGGCCAAAGCAAAAGTCTTGCCTTATCTAGATTTACGTTATCTGGCCAACTGTTAAGAGGAGCAAATCTTTGGTTTCCGGTTCCTGCTCCGCCACGACCATCGGCAGTTCTGTATGTTCCTGCTGCGTGCCACGCTAATCTAATAAATAAAGGTCCGTAGTGTCCATAATCCGCTGGCCACCATTCTTGGGAATCTATCATTAATTTGGTCAAATCTTTTTTTAAAGCTTTAAAATTTAGCTTTTTAAATTCTTTAGCGTAACTAAATTTTTTTCCCATTGGGTCAACTAAGTTCGAATGTTGACTTAAAACTTTAAGATTGAGGTTATTAGGCCACCAATCTCTATTGGATGTGCCTCTTCCAGTTGGAAACTTTGGAGGAGTACCTGCACCTGTAAATGGACATTTATTTTGTTCGCTCATAAATTAGTGATCATTTTATTATTGTTAAAATTTAGTGTCAAGTAGTTTAGAATTATTATAAACTAATGAGAATCATTATCAATGTTGATAACGACATCGATGTCTTTAATTTTTTTACCTTTTGGTGCCTTAGGAATGCTTTTTAATTCAACTGATTTTGAGTCAATATCAATTAGTTCATTATTTTTTGTATCAAAAAAATGATGGTGGGAATCGGTATGTGTGTCAAAATAACTTTTGCTATTATTTGTTAATATTTCTTTTAAATGTCCAGCTTTTTTAAAAGCATGAACAGTATTATAAAAAGTAGCTAAAGAAATTTTAGCATTTCTATTTTTTTTATTTATTAAGCAATCTAAGTCCTCAACAGTAAAATGAAAAGTTTTATCTCTTTCAAATAAAAATTTAGCAATCTGAATTCTTTGCTTTGTTGGTCGTAGGCCTGAGGACCTTAATTTGTCTGCTATTTTTAATTTTTTCTTCATATATACAGATTTTACTTATTTATAGCTAAAATCAACCTATTTTTTTTATATATAATAAACAGTATAAATCTAGTATTAGTTTATCTTAAAAATCATGCAAAAAAACAGTTACAATTATGATGAGTTGATAGAATGTGGAGAAGGTAAGCTTTTTGGTAAAGGAAATGCTAAATTACCCCTTCCTCCAATGCTTATGTTTGATAGAATTACTGATATAAAAAAAGATAATGGAGAATTTAATAAAGGTTTAATAAAAGCTGAACTAGATATTAAGGATAACCTTTGGTTTTTTGATTGCCATTTTCAAAATGATCCAGTTATGCCAGGTTGTTTAGGCTTAGACGCTATGTGGCAGTTAGTTGGTTTTTTTTTAGGATGGACAGGTGAACCTGGAAAAGGAAGAGCTCTGGGAGTAAATTCTGTAAAATTTACTGGTGAAGTTCTTAAAAAAGTTAAAATGGCAACATATGAAATTAATATGAAAAGAATTTTAAAAAAAGAGGGTGCAGTTGTTGGTTTAGCTAATGGTACATTAAGCGCAGATGGTAAAATAATTTACACAGCAGAAAATTTAAAAGTAGGATTATTTAAATCATGAAAAGGGTAGTAATTACAGGAGTTGGAATTGTATCTTGTCTTGGAAACAATCAGGATGAGGTTTACAAGTCTCTTTTAAACTCAAAATCTGGAATTACATTTTCCGAGGAGTATAAAGAATTTAATTTAAAAAGTAATGTTCACGGTAAACCAAAGATTAAACTTGAAGACCATGTTGACAGAAAGTTCATAAGATTTATGGGTCCAGGTTCAGCTTATAACTACGTGTCTATGAATGAAGCTGTAAAAGACTCTGGATTAGAAGAAAAGGAAATAAGTAATGTTTTTACTGGAATGATAATGGGTTCAGGAGGGCCTTCAATAGAAAATGTTATTCTTGCGGCTGATAAAACAAGAGAAAAAAATCCAAAAAGAATGGGGCCCTTCGTTGTACCTAGAACAATGTCTAGTACAGCCTCCGCAACTTTAGCTGTTCCTTTTAAAATAAAAGGAGTGAATTATACGATTAGTTCTGCATGTGCAACAAGTGGTCATTGTATAGGTAACGCAATGGAATTAATTCAACTCGGTAAACAGAAAATCGTATTTGCAGGTGGAAGTGATGAAGTACATTTTGCAATGACTGCAATGTTTGATGCAATGACAGCACTGTCATCTAAATATAATGATACTCCTGAAAAAGCCTCAAGACCATATGATAAAACAAGAGATGGTTTTGTTATTTCTGGAGGTGGAGGTGTAGTTGTTTTGGAAGAATATGATCATGCAAAAGCAAGAGGAGCAAAAATTTATGCTGAACTTACAGGGTACGGAGCAACATCTGATGGGTTTGATATGGTAGCTCCTTCAGGAGAGGGTGCAGTAAGATGTATGAAAATGGCTTTAGGAACAGCTAAAAATAAAATTGATTACATAAATACTCACGGTACTTCAACGCCCGTTGGAGATATTACAGAATTAAAAGCAGTTGGAGAAGTCTTTAATGAATATAAACCTAAAATTAGCTCAACAAAATCATTAGCTGGTCACTCTCTTGGGGCAACTTCTGTACACGAAGCTATTTACAGTTTAATTATGATGAAAAATAATTTTATTGCTGCTTCAGCTAACATATCTAACAT
>NHHT02000009.1 GCA_002170875.2 Pelagibacteraceae bacterium TMED170
TGTAGTAAACTGTTTACCAATGAAATCATCTAAGTCTAAAGTTGGTAAAGTTACATCTTTACCTTCTCCAGCCATCCATTTCGTTAAATTAACAGCTTGTTGCATTCTAGCGTGAGTACCAATCAAATCAGAGTCATTGATATAAGCATCGTAAATACTTACGTTAGTTTGCATTTGTGTTTGTACTGCCATTACAACATCACCTTCACCTAGCAATTGATGATTTACTTTAATTCCAGTAATTTCTTCAAAAGCTTTGGTTAAAACTTTAGACTCATACTCGTGAGTAGGGATGGTTTCAGATAAAACTTTGATAGACATTCCTTTGAACGGCTTCGCAGCTTTTTGGAACCAATTTAATTCTTTTACTCTTTCTTTCTCAGAAAGAGTCGAAAGACTAAATTCCCCTTTCGCCCATTTGCTTATTGCGTCTGAATATGCAGATGTCGAAACTAACGTGAAAGCAACAGTAACAGCTATAATAGTTCTTAATGTTTTTAACATTGTTCCCCCATTTTTGCGTTATTGTTAATTATAATTAAGTAATTGGAACAAATTGAAATGAATAAGTAAAGGGAAAATTCTTCAACTGTAAATTGTATTAATTTATTAAAGTTCTTTTAATTGCCTTCAACCAACCTTTAATTAATTTCGTTCTTTTTTTATTTTTCATTTTAGGACTAAATTTTTTATCAATAGACCAGTTTTTTGAAATATCTTTCAATGATTTGTAAACTCCCAAGTGAAGTCCAGCCATAAAAGCAGCACCTAAAGCAGTTGTTTCTTGAACTTTCGGTCTAAGAACTTTTACATTAACAATGTCTGATAAAAATTGAGAAAACCAATTATTATTAACCATTCCTCCATCAACTTTAACAATTTTGGGTCTCAAACCATCATGTTTCATTGCTTCAAACAAATCGTATGTTTGGTAAGCAACTGCTTCGATTGTAGCTCTTACAATCTCATTAGGACTGGTGTCTCTTGTTATACCACTCAAAACTCCTCTTGCATTTGCGTCCCAGTATGGAGCACCTAAACCAGTAAAAGCTGGAACCAAATAAATATTATTATTATCTTTGAGTGACTTTACTATTTTTTCAGTTTCCGGTGCTTTTTTAAAAAATTTCATTCTATCTCTTAACCACTGAACACCAGCTCCAGCTATGAATATTGATCCTTCCATAGCGTAAGTTGTTTTACCATTAATTCTATAAGCGATCGTAGTTAGTAGTCTGTTTTTAGAGTAAATCTTTTTACTTCCGGTATTCAACAAAACAAAAGCTCCTGTTCCATAAGTGCTTTTAAGTGAACCAGGTTCAAAACAACATTGTCCTATAGTTGCTGATTGTTGATCACCTACTACACCGTTTATTGGAATAGATTTTCCTGTAATTGAAGTGTGTGTCTGTCCATAGTCATCTGAACAATTTTTTACTTCAGGTAAGATATTTTTTTTTATCTTCAATAGTTTTAAAATTGAATCATCCCATTTATTTGAAGAAATATTATAGATCATTGTACGACTTGCATTAGTTGCATCAGTTGCATGAACTGTTCCTTTTGTTAATCTCCAAATTAAAAAGCTATCAATGGTGCCAAACAATAGTTGGTTTTTATCCATAAGTTGCTTAGCTTTTGGTACGTTGTCTAAAATCCATTTAATTTTAGTACCAGAAAAATATGAATCTATTAATAAACCAGTCTTATTAAAGATCATTGTATCATAATTTTTTTTTCTTAATTTTCTACAAAATTCTTCCTGTCTACGGTCTTGCCAAACGATTGCGTTGTAAACTGGTTTACCAGTTTTTTTATCCCATAAAACAGTAGTTTCTCTTTGATTGGTAATACCAATACTTAGAATTTTTCCTTTTAATCTTTTAGCTTTTTGAATAACATCCTTTAAAGTTTTGACGGTTGTTCTCCAAATTTCCTCGGGATCATGCTCAACCCATCCGCTCTTTGGAAAATATTGAGTAAATTCTTTTTGCGATGAAACAACTGGTTTACCTTTTAAATTAAAAAGAATTGCCCTATTAGAAGTAGTTCCAGCATCAATTGAGATTATAAAATTTTTCATCTAAATGCCTCCCAATCTAATTCAAGCTTTTTGTCATCAACAATAGCATTAATCATACCAAGCATTAAAGGTAATTTTTTTTGATCAAAATCACTATTAACTTTTTTAGCAATTTCTTTTGCTAGGTCTGCTCCCTCAACTGTTACTTTTTCCATTTTAGTTTTTTTTGCCTCTGAGAATGTTAAACCCTCACCTATATAAAACCCCATTTTAGCATTTCTTCCACCGCCAGAACTAACGTATAGATCACCTAAACCCGCAAGACCTCTAACAGTGTCTTTTTTTCCATTTAAGTGTTCAACAAAAATTTCCATCTCATGAATTGACTGTTTAATTAATGCTGAAGCAGTATTTAAATAATTTTTTTCTCTAACTTCATTTGATATATTTTTACTACATAGTCCTTTAGCAGCGCCTACTGCCATTGAAAATATATTTTTAATTGCTGCTGATACTTCTACACCATTTAGATCATCAGAATAAGAGGTGTGATAGTAACTAGTATTTAACATATCAGCAATTTCTTTGGCCGTTTTAAGATTTTTATTAGCAATAACTACACTACTGTGTACTCTGTTTGCTAACCCAGCAGCAAGACAGGGACCGCCAATAGCAGAAATGTCAGGATTAGAAATTCCTCTATCCGATAATAATCTTTCAAGTTTATCAACTAACAATTCATAATTGTTATTATAAATACTTAGTCCCTTAGTTAGCATTAAAAGTTTAGGGAGTTTATTGTTTTTGTATAATCTAGTTAATTGATCTGAAACCCATTCAATTCCTTTTGAGCTTACTCCAAGCACTACTAAATCAACATTTGATTTAAGCAATTCATTGAATTGATCAAATTTAAAAAAATTAATTTCTTTTGGAATTNTTACATTAAGTCCAGGGTGTAAATTTTCTTTTTTTTTNAGNTTGTCAATAAATTGATTCTCAAGGTGAGTGCCAATGATATTAATATTGTGTCCTTTATCTAAACAAGGAACTGCAAAAGCTGTTCCCATAGCGCCTGCGCCTATAATAACAATTTTTGNCATATTTAATTTTTAAATAGTATATTTTTGATTAATAAAAAAAAAGATATTAACTCAATTTTTGCAATTATCATAAATAATATGATAAAAAATTTAGAGCTTTTATATAGATTGCTAAAATCAATATCATTTAATGAATATAGACTGGAATTAGTAGTATTTGTCAAAGTTAGTAGTGATAATTTAAAAGACTCTTCAAAAGTTAAATCATCAAAAACAAGAACGCTAGATAAAATAAATAAACTTATGAAAAAAGAAATAAATATTAAAAATGCTAATTTTACATTTTCATNATTTAGTTTAATTTGAGAAGATAAAATATTTTGATTTACAATATTATTAGGCTTAACAAGTTTAAAAATTTCAATAAATGTCGCTTTTAATAGTATGTATATTCTCAAAAATTTTATCCCTGAGGTATTAGAAATAATTGATCCTCCAATTATTGTAAGAAGNAGAAAGTATAATGAGAAATTACCTTCAATATTATTTATTATGATTCCTGAAGTAGATAAACTGCTTAATGTATTTATAAAAGCGTCTAAAAAATTATAATTAGTACTTATAAGAAGTANTGTTGATAAAATTAAAAACAATAAAACTAACACTAAATCTTCATAGTGGTTTTTTAAGATATTTTTTTTACCACTCGGTAGTAAAAAAAAATGAATATTTAAAAAAGCAATCATAAATGAAATTAATAAAATAAATTCTTGAGCCTGGCTTTTAATTATTTCGTTTAGTGAATTTGTTGGTAAAAATCCTCCTACAGAAATAATTGTCATTGATAAATTAAGTCCATTAAAGAATCTTACTCCAAAAATAGAAAATAATGTAAATATAACAAAGGTTAAGAAAGTATAAATAAAAAATATTTTAAAAGATATATCTTTAATATTAGTTTCTATATCTAAACTTTTACCACTACCGAAAACTAAATTATTTAGTTTATAATTAAATTGAGAGTTTGAGAAAAAAAGTGTTAAAAAAATTAAAAAAAATAAGCCGCCTATCCATTGTGAAGACGATCTCCATATTATTAGAGTGGGATCTATATATTTAATGTTATTAAATATTGAAAATCCAGTTCCAGTTAAACCAGAAAAAGCTTCGAACATGGCGTTAAAAAGAGGTATTTGATAGTTGCTTAAATAGTATGGAATAGAAATTAATATTGAGCTAGTAAAATAAATTAAAATTATTAATAAAATNTGTTCTTGAAAGTTTATTTTTTTAATTGAATTTTTTCCTAAAAAAGTAAGAACCNCACCCAATAATAAAGATAAAAACAGTGTAATAAAATATGAATCTACNTTTAAAAAATAGTCAAAATATGAGGAGTATAAAATATTTAAAAAAGCTAAAAAACTAAATGGAAAACAAAATAGTCCAATATAAAATGATAGACCTTTTAGATTCATGCTTNCTTATATTGAGCTCACGCTAAAAATACTCTCAACATCCTTCAAATGTTCTCTTTTTGCTATAAAAATAACCAGGTCATCTTTTTCAAAAACAAAGTCAGATCTAGGNATAATTACTACATCTTTTCTTACAACAGCACCNACTCTTGTATCTTCAGGCAAATTAGAATCTTTTACTTTTACATTTAATAATTCTGATTTTTCTAAAATTTTTGCCTCTATAAATTCGTATTGACCGTCTAACAAAGAATATACTGAACCAATAGTTCCCTTATGAACATGTTCCATTATCCTAGAAACTGTTGTCATTCTAGGATCAACTAAATCATCAATATTTAGTGAATTTTGCAAAAGACTATAATTAGATTTATTAACTATTGCTATTGTTCTTTTTGATTTGCCACTTTTCTCTGCCAATACNCAGGCCATAATATTATTTTCATCATCATTTGTTAAGGCCAAAACTGTTTCAGCTTCATCTATATTTGCTTCTTTTAAAATTTCTTCATCTAGTGCGTCTCCATTAACAACTATTGATGAAGAAAGTTCAGTAGCAATTTCTTCCGCTCTAGATTTATCTTTTTCAATAATTTTAATTCTTATTCCTTCAAAATTTTGTTCAAGTAATTTTGCTAAGTTAAGACCTATATTTCCTCCACCTATAATAATAATTTTATTNGCAATTTTTTCTTCATGGCCAAAAGCTTTTAATATTTGGTTTANTTGATCACTGCTTACTACGACATAAACATTGTCTCCCTCTATCATTTTGTCATTCTTTTTTAAAAAGATAAATTTATCTTTTCTTACTGCTCCTAATATATTTGCTTTAAAGTCAGGAAATTTTTCAGTTAGTTTTTTTAATGGGGTATTTATAATTGGGCAATTTTTTTTAACCGCAATTTCAAGCATTTTAACTTTATCATTGGCAAAAGGAACATTATCTAAAGCTCCAGGAGCCTCTAGTCTTCTAAATAATGATTTAGCTACTTCTATTTCTGGTGAAATAATCACATCAATAGGAATGTTAGAGGAATTGTATAATTTACTCCACTTTCCGTCCAAAAACTCTTTAGATCTAATTCTAGCAATTTTTTTTGAAATATTAAAAAGTGAACTAGCTATTTGACATATAATCATATTAGTTTCATCATTTCTTGTCACTGCTATGATCATATCTGTATCTTTTCCTCCAGCATTTTCCATAACTGAAGGTAAAGTGGCTCTACCAACGATTCCTTTAGCGTCCTGATGATCGTTAATTCTTTTAATATCTTCTGATGACTGATCTATAACAGTAATCGAATGNCCTTGGGCTGAAAGTTGTTTACTAATAGAAAAACCAACCTTACCGGCTCCGCATATAATTATGTTCATTTNTTAATTTATACCTTTAATTCCNAGCGATTTAAGCTTTCGATGAAGAGCTGACCTTTCCATTCCAATATGATCAGCTGTTTTAGAAATATTACCATGATTTTTTTTTAGTTGATTCATTAAATATTTTTTTTCAAATTCTTCNCTAGCTTCTTTTAAAGGAAAACTCATAGCTTGATTNAATTTTTGNTCANCNANACTTATNTCNGGNGTTTGTTTNAAAATATCTTGTAAAAGTTTAGNNGAATTAAAATTATTTTCATTNACAGAAAGAATGCTTATTCNNTCNACAAGATTNCTTANTTCNCTTATATTTCCAGGCCAATCATANGTATATAAAAGATCNTGATTTGTATCNATTTTNGCTTCTTCNATNCTNTTTAACTCTGATATTTTCTTTTTAAAATAATTAATTAATATTGGTATATCAGAAATTCTTGATTGCAAGGAGGGAATATTTATGGGCACTACATTTAAACGATGATATAGATCCTCTCTAAAATCTCCATTCGAGCAAAGTAATTTTAAATCTTTTGATGTTGAAGTAATAATTCTAATATTCACATTAACATCTTTTTTCCCATTTATTCTTTTAAATTTTTGATCAATTAAGACACGCAGTATGTTTGCTTGTGTTTCTAGTGGTATTTCTGAAACTTCATCAATTAATAAAGTTCCTTTATTAGCTTTTTCCAAGATTCCAAAAGAAACGTCTCCGTTCGTATACTCTTCACCAAATAACTCTTTTTCATATTTCTTTTCATGTAACAAAGCTGAATTTAAAACAATAAACGGAAACTCTGATCTTAAAGAATTTTTGTGTATTTTTCTTGCTACTAATTCTTTACCAGACCCAGTAGGACCTGATATAAGCACTCTGCTATCAGTAGATGAAAGCTTATCAATTACTTTTTTAATTTTAACTATTTCAGGTGATTCACCAATTAAATCAAATGAGTGAAAAAGTTTATTTTCTAACTTGTCCTTTTCATTTTTTAAAAAAGATCTCTCTAATGCTCGGTAAACATAATTTAAAATTTTTTCTGTAGAAAAAGGTTTTTCAAGAAACTCGTAAGCACCGAGACGTATTGCTTCAACAGCTAATTGTACATTAGCGTGGCCTGAAATCATTATAGTGGGAATTAATTTATTAATTTTCATAATCATCTTTAAGAGTTCAATCCCATCCCTATCACCTTTATCAAGTTTGATATCAATTATTGCTAAATCTGGTAATTTCTTTTTAATCTCATATTCTGCCTGAGCAAAATTAGCTGCGGATCTTACAATATAGCTATTATCTTTTAATATATTGCAAATTAAAAACCTGATATCAACGTTATCGTCTATTACTAATATTTCACTTTTCATTAATTTTTGGAAAAAAGATTTTTACTTCAGTTCCACCAGATTTAATATTTGATATGATTAATTCACCAGAGTGTTCATTTATAATTTTTTCTACAATTGGTAAACCTAAACCTGTACCAGTTTTTTTTGTTGTAAAATATGGTGTCATTACTTTTTTCAAATCTGAGATACCTAAGCCATTATCCGATATTTTTATAACTATATAGTCATTAATTGACTCGATTTCTATATGAATTTTCCCTTTAAAATCAGGTGTTTTAACTTTTTTTTCTAAAAAAGACTCTTCGGAATTCTTAATTAAATTAATAAAGACTCTATAAAGTTGTTCTTCATCAGCGTTAAGATAGAGCTCATTATCAGATTTTTTATAATCAATAAAATTTTTAGAACTCATCTTAATAAAATTTACTGCTCGATTAATTACGCTGTGAATACTAATTTTTTTTAATTGAGGATCAGGCATCCTTGCAAAATTTGAAAATTCATTTACTAAATTTTCAATATCTTTAATTTGTCTATTAATTGTTTCTAAGTAATCTTTAAAGTCGGACTTACCGTCATTTATTTGAACTGAGTACTTTTCTTTAAGTCTATCTATTGAGAGCTGAATAGGAGTAAGTGGATTTTTTATTTCATGGGCTAGTTTTCGAGCAACACTTTCCCAAGCAGAATATTTTTCAGTTATTAATAATTTTTCTTGTTGAACTTTTAATTTTTTAATCATGTTATTAAAATTTTTATTTAACATTTTAAACTCTTCATCCGCTTCTATGTTTGGAACCTTGGTATCTAAAAAACCTCTGCTAATGTTATCTGAGGCTGTGATTAAATTTACTATTGGTTTTGTTAACCTTTGAGCAAATGTTATTGCTATAGTTATTGAAAGAAATAGTAACAAGGTAACAACTATTATATATATAATAGCAAATGTAATTTTTATTCCTGTTCGACTGTTTTCAATCGAGTAATAAAAGTTCACAGCCTCCTTGGTTTCATTTAAGTACAATAAAATTTTTGGATCTATATCACGGGAAATATAAAGATAAGTATCTATTAAACTACTAATTTTCATTATTGCTGAGCTTTTATTTTCTTTATTGTCTGAAATTATTACAGGTAATCCCTCTAATGCTTGATCAAATATTTCTTCGTTAGGTATATTAAATTTTTCTTCTGGATTTAATAAGTCTGAAAACATTATATTTCCTGAACTGTCGATTAAATATACATCATCCACTCTTCTTAAAATTTTTTCTGATCTTATTATATTTTTAAACCTGTTCTCATTTGAATAAAAAAGTGATGATGCTCTATTAACACCTACACTCATAAGAAAAATATCAGTTTTAATAGTATTTTTATTTTCTACTGAATAATTTTTGGCTAGATCGTAAGAATTATTTACAGCTTTTTTTATTTGATCATTAAAAAAATTTTGGACACCAAAATTAAAAATAAAAAGAGAAAATATAGCAACTAACAATGAGGGAATAAAAGTAAATAAAGAAAATAATGATACATATTTAAAATTGGTTTGGGACCCTGCTTTATTTCTTTTATCTGCAGAATAAATTCTTTTAACATTTTGAAAAATTAATGTAAAAAAGACAATTAACAAAAAAATATCAACAATTAAGAGAATTTGTAAATTTCCATCAGTTAATGGAATAAAACTTCTATTAATAAATGTTAAAAAAGTTAATATACCTAGAAAAATGCACAGTAAGGAAGATCCTATGATCCAATTAAAGTTTTTTATAATTTTAAACATTTTAAATAAATCTAATAATTTATATAAATATAATATATCTTAGTAAAATGAGTTTTTGTCTGATTTTATTAGCGGCCGGTAAAAGTAATAGATTTCAATCAAATATTGCTAAACCATACCATAAAATAGCAGGAAAAACTTTATTAGAGATTACTCTCAAAAAGATGTCTGATTTTAGGCAAATCACAAAAACAATAATTGTCCATGCTAAAAAAGATACTGCTAAAATAAAAAAATTAAATCTTAAAAATATTCAATTTGTAATAGGTGGATCAACCAGACAAATATCCACTTTTAAGGCCTTAAAGATTTTAAATAAACAAAGTAAAATTTCAAAAGTTTTAATACATGATGCTGCAAGACCAAACTTTTCTTTAGAGCTTTTATCAACGATTATTAAAAATATGAAAAAGTTTAAAGCTGTCGTGCCAACGGTAAAAATTCACGATGCAATTAAACAAAAATACGATTCGGGAAAATTTGAATATATAATTGGAAAAAACAGAAATGATTTATTTTTAACTCAAACACCTCAGGCTTTTTACTTTAAAGAAATATATAATTTGCATAAAAATAGTGGTAGCAAATATTTTGATGATGATATCTCTTTATATATGAATCTTAATAAAGTAAAATTTATAAAAGGTGAAAAAAATAACTTTAAAATTACTGATCAAACAGACTTTCACAACTTAAAAAATATTTATAAATCAAAACTAAGTGTTGGAATAGGTTTTGATATTCATAGGCTTATTCCTAAAAGAAAACTTTATTTAGCTGGCTTAAAAATCAAATCTCATTTAGGAACATTAGGACACTCAGATGGAGATCCAGTTTTACATTCAATTATAGACTCAATTTTAGGTGCTTGTAAAATGGGAGATATCGGTCAAATGTTTTCTGACAAAAATAAAAAATTTAAAAATATAAGATCTACTATTTTACTACGTCAGGTAATATCTAAAATAAAAACTAAAGGTTATTTTGTAAATAATTTAGATATCAATATTATTTCTCAAACCCCAAAAATTAAAAAATACAAAAATAAAATAATAAATAATATTTCTAAACTCTGTGAAATTTCTAAAAATCAAATCAACGTTAAAGGTAAAACAACTGAAAAGTTGGGAATTATAGGAAAAGAAAAAGCTATTGCTTGTGAAGTTATAACATCGGTGACTAAATATGATTAAAAACTTTAATTATTTATTTGTAACCTTCTTTGGAATAGGAACAATAAGATATGCTCCAGGTACTATAACTTCTTTGATCACAACGGCTCTACTTTTTAGCTTATTTCATATTATTAATTTACCAAAGAATATATTTTTAATTTTTTTTATTATAATTTTTTTATATTCTTTTTTTGCAATTGCTGACTATATTAAAAAAAATGAAAATAAGGATCCCAAAGAAGTTGTAATAGATGAAGTGATAGGTCAAACTATACCTATCTATTTATATGAAGTTGCTCACGGAACTATTAAAACTTCACTAGAAGCCATTTTAATTTACATTTATATTTTTATTTTATTTAGGTTTTTTGATATTAAAAAACCTTTCCCAATTAATATTTTTGACAAAAAATTTAAAAATAGTTTTGGAGTAATTTTTGATGATATTATAGCTGGATTATACGTTGTACTAACATTAATAATTTTTATGGTCATAAAGTCAAAATTTTTTTCATGAATTTAAATAAAAAAATAGTTTCAATTTTAAAGAAAAAAAAATATAAATTGGCAGTTGCTGAGTCATGTACGGGTGGCTTACTTTCAGCTGCTATTACGTCAATTAGCGGTTCATCAAAAGTATTTACTATGGGTTTAGTTACCTACTCCAATAAGGCAAAAACAAGTATTTTAAAAATTCCTAAAACAGTTATTCAAAAACATGGTGCAGTTAGTATTCAATGTTGTTTATCTATGGTTAATAATCTAAGTAAAATTAGTAAAAGCAAAATTTGTATTTCAATAACAGGAATAGCTGGCCCTAAAGGTGGGACTAAACAAAAGCCCGTTGGACTTGTTTTCATTGGTATAAAAAAAGGAAAAAAAGCTATTGTGAGTAAAAATCAGTTCAAAAATAAGGGAAGGAATGCAATACAGAAAGCTACCATCAAAAAGGCTCTTAATTTAATTTTAAAACAACTTTAATTCTTCAAATTGGGTAACTAAATCTCTGAAATTCTACAATAACATCTAATAAGTGAGCTATAAAACTGTTAAAAGTAATAAATATTAAAAAAACAATTATATAAAGTGAAAAAACCAATGCATTTCTTTTTCTTTTTCTTTTTAAAAATTTTTTATCCTCGGGTGACCAATCTTTATTTTTTGATTTAAAATCATAAGAAAACATCCAATATGTCAAATCACTTTCGTTAGTGTCACCTGTTCTGATAATTTTAATATATGAAGCTAAAATTTTACAAATAATTGATAAAAAAATTAATAGAACTGTAACACCTATCATTATTTATAAAGCTTGACTGCTCTTTCTTCAAATGAGTTTGCAATTTTACTAAGTCCGAGATCAAAAGATTTTTTCATTATCGCATTTAAAATAGGATTTTTTAATTCAAAATCAATAAAAAATTCTAATTGAGTTGCATTATTTACTTCTTTAAATTTCCATTCATTTTTCAAATGTTTTAAAGGTCCATCTAAATTAGTTACTATGATTTTATCTTTTTCTTTAAAGTATGAGACGTGGCTTGAAAAAGTCTCATTTAAAATACTTTTTCCAACTTTTAAATCTCCATTAAAAGTAATTAAATCTTGACTTTCATTTTTATCGTGTATTTTTCCTTCAATACACCAGGGCACGAACTCTGGGTACTTTTCAATATCTAAAACCATTTCAATAAGTTGATTTTTTTTACAAGAAATAATTTTTTTTATTGATGCGGATGACATTCAAGTTGTTTATTTCTTGCATCTTGTAATTTTTTAAAGTCTTCATCGGCATGGTAAGAAGACCTGGTTAAAGGCGAAGCAGAAACTAATAAAAAACCTTTTGTTTTAGCTATATTCGCTAATTCTTTAAATTCATCTGGATGATAATAGCGATGTAAAGGGTGATGCTTAGCTGATGGTTGTAAATATTGTCCTATAGTAATGAAGTCAACTTCGGCAGATCGTAGATCATCCATGACTTGAATAATTTCTTCTTTATTTTCCCCTAAACCTACCATGATACCAGATTTAGTAAAAACTTTTTTGTTAAATTGTTTCGCGTTTTTTAAAAGTTCTAATGAAGCAAAGTACCTAGCTCCAGGTCTGACTATTGTATAAAGTCTCGGTACAGTCTCAATATTGTGATTAAAAACATCAAGGTCTGCTTCAAGTACTTTTTTGTAAGCATCTTTTTTTCTTAAAAAATCTGGAGTTAGAACCTCGATAGAAGTTTTTGGATTTTTTTTTCTTGTGGCATTAACAACTTTATAAAAATGACTTGAGCCTCCATCTGCGAGGTCATCTCTATCTACAGAAGTTATAACTACATGTTTTAAGTTGAGAGCTTTAACAGCATTAGAAATTTTTACAGGTTCAAAAATATCCAGACTAGTTGGTTTTCCTGTTTTTACATCACAAAAAGAACATGCCCTAGTACACGTATCTCCCATAATCATAAAGGTTGCATGTTTCTTACTCCAACATTCTGTTATATTCGGACAGTTAGCTTCCTGACAAACGGTAACTAGCTGATTTTGATTTATCACTTGTTGGGTTTTAAAATAAACTTGTGTGTCTAAAATTTTAGACCTAATCCACTCAGGCTTTCGTTTAATTGGATTGATTGGCTTATTTACTTTTTCAGGATGTCTATATTTAGGTTTCATTTAAATTAACTAAATATTAATATAATAAATAAAAGATGATTAAAAGAATATTAATTTATAATTCAGGTGGTGGTTTAGGGGATTCTATCCAGATAATCCCATTAATATTGAGCCTTAAAAATCATTTTTTAAATTGTGATTTATATTATTTAGGCTCCCATGAGAATCATTATCAGAGTAAATTAAAGGAATATAATATTAATATAAAAAATTTAAATTTAAATCTCAAATATTTTGGTTTTAGATGGTGGCATTTCTTTTTTGTAAAACATAAGTTAAAAAAGCTTGGCTTAAAAAAGTTTGATTTAATAATTGATTTACAATCAAAAATTAGAAATTCTTTAATATTAAAAAAAATACCCTCGGAAAATTTTTATTCATCAACTTATAATTTTACTTTATGTAATATAAAAAAAAAAATATAGTTCTGGTCACAATATAACAAATTGTACAATAGAAAATTTAAATACTTTTCTAAATGTTAAAATTAAAAAAAAGGATTATAGTTTAGACTATTTATCAAAAAGCGTAATCGCTGAAGCCAAAAGATTACTTCCTAATGATAATTATATTGGTTTTTCTATAACACAAGGCAATGTTTATAGGAAAAAAAGTTGGCCAATAGAAAAATTTATTGTCCTTGCAAAAAAAATAGTTGAAAAAAATAAAATACCAGTTTTTTTTGTTGAAAAAAAAAACATAAGTTTAGTAAACAAAATTAAGGCCGAAATTTCAAATGCATTGTTCCCTGAACATAATTCGAAAAATCCATCGCCTGGTCTTGTCACTGCACTAGCTACAAGGCTAGATAAAGCAGTATCAATTGATAACGGCATAATGCATATGATTGGCCTAGCTAAAATTCCTCTAGTGGTTTTATTCGGACCTACAAACTCAAAAAAATTTGCTCCAGATAATAATAATGTAAAAATTTTAGATAGTAAGGAAATGTATAAATCTGAAGATATCTCTAAAATTGGTATCGAGGACGTTTTAAAACATATTTAATTTTTAAGCATTTTAATTTTTTTTTTTATTACCATCTTTTTCACATCGTTCTTACATAAATATAATTTTGATTTATTGGAAGAGCGCAAAACTATAGCAACACCGATTTTACCCAGCCTAAAAAAAGGATAGCTACCAATATCAATGTCTTTGAAATACTTCCTTTGTATTCTTCCCAGTTCTTTTGCTATATTGCTTTCAACCGTTTCTAAAAGTATAGAAACACTTGATTTTACTTTTCCTTTAATTAAATATTTTTGACAGTTAACTATCATTGACTGAAGAATTGAAGGGACGCCAGGTAAACAAAAAATATTCTTAATTTTAAATCCTGGGGCTGCACTTGAGGGATTATAAATTAATTTTGACGTTCTTGGCATTTTTGCCATTTTTTTTCTACCNTCATTAAATTTAATTTTTCCGTAGTATTTTTCTAAAATCGAATATGCTTCTTTGTGATATTCATATTTAACTTTAAAAGCTTTTGATAAAGATTTAGCAGTTATATCGTCATGTGTAGGTCCAATTCCTCCAGTTGTAAAAACATAATTAAAATTCCTTTTTAATTCTAAAATATTCTTTATAATTTTTTTTTCTATATCTGGTACTATTCTTACCTCCGCTAATGAAATGCCACATTTTTTATTTAACCAATTAGCAATAAATGAAACATTTAAATCTTGTGTTCTTCCTGATAGTATTTCATTTCCAATTATAAGAATTGCGGCATTAATTTTTTTTATATTTTTTTTCATAATTGGATATTATTATATATGTTTTTTGAAAATCCATTAATACCAGGTCTTTTTATAAAAAGATATAAGCGTTTTTTTGTTGATGTAAAAACAAAACATCAGATTGTAACAGCACATTGTCCAAATACTGGCTCAATGCTGGGTTTGCTTAAAAAAAATAATAAAGTTTGGATAACAAAAACAAATAATAAAAATAGAAAGTTGAAATATACTTTACAAATAATAGAAGATAATGGGANAAAAATTGGAATTAATACTCACTTAACTAATAAAATTGTTTACACTGCATTAAAAGTCAATTTTATTAAAGAATTTAAAAATGAATTAATTATTAAACCTGAACAAAAATTTGGAAATAACACAAGATTTGATTTTTTAATTGAAAGTGGAAAGCAAAAAATATTTTTAGAAGTTAAAAATGTAACATTATCAAGAAAAAAACGATTAGCTGAATTTCCTGATGCTGTAACATCTAGAGGCCTTAAACATCTTAATGATTTAATAAAAGCTACGGAGCTTGGTTATAAATCGTATATCATTTATGTTATTCAAAGAGAAGATTGCGATAAATTTGCTATTGCTGAAGATATTGATCCTGAATACAACAAATTATTAACATTAGCTAAAAAAAAAAATGTTAAAATACTCTGCTATGATTGTAAATTTTCAACAAAAGGAATAAAACTAAATAATCGTTTAAAATTACAAATTAATGACTAGTAATATAAAAGAATCATTTGATAAAACAAGAGTNGCTGGTGCCATTGCGGCTGGAGCCCTAGATGAAGTTTCAAAAATTATTAAACCTGGCATTACTACAAATGAAATAGATAATCTTTGCTATGAATTTATAAACGATAGTAATGCATACTCAGCTCCACTTTTTTATAGGGGTTTTCCTAAATCTTGTTGNACTTCTTCTAATCATGTTGTTTGTCATGGAATACCGAGAGAGAAAACATTAAATGAAGGAGATATAATTAATGTTGATGTTACAGCTTATAAAGATGGTTGGCACGGTGACACAAGTAGAATGTTTTACGTTGGTGAGGTTTCAATTAAAGCAAAAAAACTAGTTAACACTACCTATAATTCAATGATGAAAGCAATTGAAAGTCTTAATCAAAATACTTTTTTAGGAGACATAGGTTCAACAATCCAAACTTATGTTGAAAAAGAAGGGTTTTCAGTAGTCAGAGATTTTTGTGGACACGGTATTGGACAACAGTTTCATACACAACCAAATATTTTACATTACGGAAAAAAAGGTACTGGTCTTAAGCTTAAAGAAGGTATGATTTTTACCATTGAACCAATGATTAATGAGGGTAGTTTTGAAACAAAAACTCTAAGTGATGGATGGACAGCAGTTACAAGAGATAAAAAACTATCAGCACAATTTGAACACACTATTGGTATAACAAAGGATGGATACGAAATCTTCACTTCNTCTAAGAAAGGTTTGGATTTTCCTCCTTACAAANAATGATTGAACGATACTCTAGAAAAGAATTAAAAACTATCTGGGAAGATAAAAATAAATATACTATTTGGTTAAATATTGAATTAGCATCCGCAGAGGCTATGGAAAAATTTAAGATTATTCCGAAAGGAGTTGTAAAAAAAATTAAATCCAAAGCTAAAATTAATGTTAAAAGAATATTACAAATTGAAGATAAAGTTAAACATGATGTAATTGCGTTTTTAACTTCTATAACAGAAATTGCAGGAAAAGATGCAAAATATCTTCATAAGGGAATGACTTCATCTGATATCTTGGACACTTGTTTTAATTTACAATTAAAACAGTCTGGCGAAATTATTNTAAAAGATATTGATACTTTATTATCATCCATAAAAAAACAAGCTATAAAACATAAATATACACTATGCATAGGTCGTAGTCATGGCATACATGCGGAGCCAATTACTTTTGGTTTAAAACTTTTAACTTTTTATCAAGAATTTTTAAGAAATAAAAAAAGATTACAAAATTCAATTGAAGAGATTTCTACATGCGCTATTTCAGGAGCTGTTGGAACTTTTGCAAACGTTGATCCTAGAGTTGAGTCATATGTAGCAAAAAAACTCAAGCTGAAAGTAGAACCAATTTCTACTCAAATAATACCTCGAGATAGGCATGCACAATATTTTACTACTTTAGGAATTATAGCTAGTTCAATAGAAAGATTTGCAACAGAGATACGACACTTGCAAAGAACTGAAATTAGAGAGGTAGAAGAATTCTTTGGTAAAAAACAGAAAGGATCTTCAGCAATGCCTCATAAAAAGAATCCAATTTTAACAGAAAATTTAACTGGATTAGCTAGATTAATAAGATCTGCCGTCGTTCCCGCTTTAGAGAATGTAACTCTTTGGCATGAAAGGGATATATCTCATTCAGCTGTGGAGAGAAATATTGGACCAGATACTAATATCTTATTGGACTTTGCTTTGAATAGGTTATCTAATGTTGTTAAAAACTTAAACATTTATCCAAAAAATATGTTAAAAAATTTAAACATTACAAAGGGATTATTTTTTTCACAACGGGTTCTNTTAGAACTTACCGTTAATGGATATACCAGAGAACAAGCTTATGCTCTAGTTCAGAAAAAAGCTATGCAATCTTGGAATAACAATTCTTCATTTTATGAAAATATAGCAAATGATAGTAAAATAATAAAAAAAATACCTGTTAATAAATTAAAAAAGCTATTTGATTTTAGTTACCATACTAAGCGAATTAATATAATTTTCTCTAGAAGTTTAAAAAAATAAAAATCATGAATAAAGGAAAAAAACTCTACGAAGGCAAAGCCAAAATAATTTATGAAACAAATGAAAAGGGCTTGGTTATTCAACATTTTAAAGATGATGCAACCGCCTTTAACAATTTAAAAAAAGCCAGTGTTGAAGGTAAGGGCGTCTTAAATAATAGAATATCTGAACATATTTTAGTTAGCCTTGCTCAATGTGGGATAAAAACTCATTTGATTAAAAGATTAAATATGAGAGAGCAATTAATTAAGTATGCTGAGATACTACCCATAGAATTTATTGTTAGAAATATTGCAACCGGATCTCTCTCTAAAAGATTGGGTATAGCTGATGGAACTGTTTTAGAAAAACCTTTATTTGAGTACTGTTATAAAGATGATGCTCTAGGAGACCCTCTAATAGCCAAAGAACATATATATGCTTTCGGATGGGCTAAAGAGGAAGAGATTAATGAAATTGATAAAATGACATTTAGAATAAATGATCTTCTTCAAGGAATTTTTAGAGGCGTTGGCATTAAATTAGTTGATTTCAAATTAGAGTATGGAAAAGTGTGGAACAAAGAATCTGAAAAGTTTGAAATAGTTTTAGCAGATGAAATTAGTCCTGACACTTGTAGGCTTTGGGACATCGAAAGTGAAAAAAAACTTGATAAAGATAGATTTAGAAAAGACTTAGGAAACATAATTCAGGCATATCAAGAAGTTGCACGTAGATTGGGAATAATGCCAGAAGAAACAAATATAAGTGAAGTTAATTTCAATAAAACTACATCAATAAAATTCAAGAAAAAATAATTTGAAATTTTCAGTCAAAGTTATTTTAAAAAAAGATGTGCTTGATCCTCAGGGCAAAGTTGTTCATCAAACTTTGAACAATATGGGTATGACAACACTAAAAGAATTGAGACAGGGAAAATACTTTGAAATAGACATTGATGAAAATAGTGAAGCTAAAGCTAAAGAAAAAATTGATTTAATGTGTAAAAAACTTTTAGTAAATTTAATTATTGAGGACTATACAATAACTAAAATATAAATGAATTCATCAACGATTATATTTCCTGGTTCCAATTGTGATCGTGATATAGCTGTAGCATTAGAAAAATTTAATTTTAAAAATCAAATGATATGGCATAAAGATAATGTTTTACCAAAGTCAGACTTAATTGTAATACCGGGAGGTTTTTCTTACGGAGATTACTTAAGATCTGGTGCTATTGCTGGAAAGTCGAATATTTTAAAGGAAGTTATTAAAGCTGCAAATAATGGATGCCTAGTACTAGGAATTTGTAATGGTTTTCAAATTTTAACGGAGACTGGTCTACTTAAAGGTGTGCTTTTGCAAAATAAAAATCTTAAATATTTAGGTAAGGATGTGTACATAAAAATCATGAGCGTAGACAATAAATATTGCTCTAAATATAAAAAAGACCAAGTTATTAAGCTGAACATTGCTCACAATGAAGGAAATTATTTTACATACCCTGATCATCTTAAAGAGCTAGAAGATCGAAATTTAATAGCTTTCAAATATTGTAATAGTAATGGCAATATTGATCTTGAAAATAACCCCAACGGATCAATAAATAATATTGCTGGTATTTTTAATAATAAAAAAAATATCTTAGGAATGATGCCTCATCCAGAAAGAATGATTGATCAACTTATTTCTAATACAGATGGAGTTAATTTATTTAAAAGTTTGCTAAATTAATTACTATGAAAATTACAAAAAATATTGTTGAGAAACATGGTTTAAAATTAGATGAGTTCACAAAAATTAAAAACCTATTAAAAAGAGAACCTAATCTTTTGGAATTAGGTATTTTTTCAGCTATGTGGAATGAACATTGTTCCTACAAATCATCTAGGATACACTTAAGAAATCTACCAACTAAAGGGAAATGTGTAATTCAAGGACCAGGCGAAAATGCTGGGGTGATTGATATTGGAGATGATGACGCAATTATTTTTAAAATAGAAAGCCACAATCATCCTTCATTTATTGAACCATATCAGGGAGCTGCAACAGGTGTAGGTGGAATTTTACGAGATGTATTTACAATGGGAGCAAGACCAATTGCTCTTTTAAATTCAATTCATTTTGGCTCACCAGAACATCCTAAAACAAAAAGTCTATTAAATGGCGTTGTTTCAGGAATTGGAGGTTATGGAAATTGTATAGGAATACCTACAATCGGTGGTGAAACAAAATTTGACAATACTTACAATGAAAATATTTTAGTTAACGCTATGGCAGTGGGTCATGCTAAAAAAAAATAAAATATTTTACTCTAAAGCTAAAGGTATTAACAAATCAGTAGTTTATGTAGGATCAAAAACAGGAAGAGATGGAATACATGGAGCCTCAATGGCCTCAGCAGAATTTGATGAAAATTCAGAAGAAAAAAAACCAACTGTACAAGTTGGAGATCCTTTTACAGAAAAACTTTTAATGGAAGCTTGTCTTGAGCTTATGAAAGACAAATCTATAATCTCTATTCAAGACATGGGGGCTGCAGGATTAACTTCTTCAAGTGTAGAAATGGCATCAAAAGGAGATTTGGGTATCGAGCTCAATATGGAAAAAATTCCTTGTAGAGAAGATAATATGACCCCATATGAAATGATGCTTTCAGAAAGTCAAGAACGAATGCTTATAATCCTTGAAGATAACTGTGAGATTAAAGCTAAAAAAATTTTTGAAAAATGGGATTTAGATTTTGTAATAATTGGTAAAACAACTAATACTAATAATTTAACTTTAAAATTTAAAGATAAAGTCATTGGAGAAATTCCAATTGACACATTATCTTCAAAAGCTCCAGTCTATGAAAGAAAATGGTCTAAAACAAAAATACCTGAAAAAAAAACTCAGCTTAAAGATTTAAAAAAAATTAAATTACAAGATGCATTGCTAAAAATTTTGTCGTCACCCAATCATTCAAATAAAGATTGGGTAACTAATCAGTATGACCAAATGGTGATGTGTGATACTGTTGAAAAATCTGGATCTGACTCTGGAATAATAAGAATTCATAACAAAAATAAAGGTATAGCAGTTACGGTTGACTCTTCTGCAAATTATAGCAAGGCACACCCATTAACTGGAGGAAAACAAATTATATGTGAAAGTTGGAGAAACTTAATTTCAGTTGGGGCAAAACCTATAGCTATTACAAATTGTTTAAATTTTGGCAATCCAGAGAGTCCTAAAATTATGGGTGAATTTGCTGAAACCTTGCAGGGTATTAAAGAAGCATGTGAGTTTTTAGACTATCCAGTAGTTTCAGGAAATGTTTCTTTTTATAATGGAACAAATCAAAAAAATATATATCCCACTCCAGTAATTGGTGGTGTTGGACTAATTAAAGATTTAACAAAAAAAATTAATCATAAACTTAAAAAAGAAGATAATCTTGTTTTATTAATAGGTAAAACATTTGGACATTTATATCAGAGTGTTTTTTTTAGTGAAATACATTCTATAAACGATGGACCGCCTCCAGAAATCAATCTTAAAAATGAAAAAAATAACGGTGATTCAATTTTAAGATTAATTGAAAAAAATCTTTTATATTCAGTACATGATGTATCTGCTGGAGGTCTACTTTTAGCATTAGCTGAGATGTCTATATCATCTAATCTTGGTCTTAAAATTGAAAAACCTAAAAAATTATTAAATTTAGTTGAATATTTTTTTGGCGAAGATCAAGGAAGGTATATTATTGAAATAAGTAGAGATAATCTAAGTAAAGTCAAAAGTATATTAAAAGAAAATAATATATTTAATGAGGTTATTGGAACGGTTCAAAAAGATAATTTAGAAATTATTGATGAACTAAAGATAAGTATAAACGATCTATATAAAATCAATAATAAATGGTATAATGGTTACTAATGCCTATATCAAAAAAAGAAATTACAGAACTTATAACTGCTTCTTTACCGGATGCAACAATAGAAATAAAGGATTTAATGGGTGACAATAATCATTATTCAGCTAAAATTAGCTCTAAAGCATTTAATGGCATTTCTAAAATTGAACAACATAAATTGGTTTATAAATCTTTAAAAGGAAAAATGGGAAATGAATTACACGCATTATCAATTACAACTGAAGGCAAATAAAATATGACAATTAAAGATGATATTAAAATAATTTTAGAGAAAAATAATGTATGTCTTTTTATGAAAGGAACACCCGAAGCCCCTCAGTGTGGTTTTTCATTAGCTGTATCAAATGTTTTAAAACATTTAAAAGTAAAATTTGAAAGTATTAATGTTTTAGAAAATGAAAGTATGCGTCAAGGAATAAAAGATTATAGCGACTGGCCTACTATCCCACAACTTTATGTTAAAGGTGAGTTTATAGGTGGATGCGATATTGTAAAAGAAATGTTTGAGAAAGGTGAGTTAAAAAAGTTACTAGAAAATAAGTCTCTGATTTAATTTTATCTTGAGTAGTATTCAATTACTAAACTAGGCTCCATAATAACTGGATATGGTACCTCAGAAAATTTTGGCACTCTAACAAGTTTTACAGATTTGTTTTTTCCATCTAATTGAATGTATTCAGGAACGTCTCTCTCTTTACTTTGAATTGATCCATCAATAACATTTAATTTTTTTGATTTATCTTTTACTTCTATCACGTCTGACTCTCTCACTGAATAACTTGAAATATTAACTTTTTTTTTATTAACCCTAATATGTCCGTGATTGATAAGCTGTCTAGCCGCAAAAACTGTAGGAGCAAACTTACCCCGATATATTACTGTATCTAATCTACTTTCTAATAAAGCAATTAAATTTTCAGTAGTATCACCTCTTTTAGATAATGCTTTTCTATAGATATTTCGGAATTGTCTTTCATTAATATTTCCATAATAAGATTTCAATTTTTGTTTAGCTTGAAGCTGAATGCCATAGTCTGTTGGTTTACCTTTTCTGCCTTGGCCATGTTGCCCTGGAGGATATGCTCTAGAATTAAACGGGCTTTTGGGTCTTCCCCATAAATTTACCTTTAATCTTCGATCGATTTTATGTTTTGATTTAAGTCTTTTTGTCATATTTGTTGTTCAGCTTTTATAAGACTTGTGGGGTAAATGTCAATTAGGGTTTCAGCTTATTTTTTGCTAAAGAGCTTATAATACTAGCTAAAATCCTCAGTTCTTTGTCGTTAGGTTCAAATCTATAAAATAAATTATTAATATTCAATAACATTGAATGTTTTTTTTCTTCAGGAGAAAAAAAATTTTTATCATCTAGTAAATATTTTAAATGATTAATTAATACACTTATTTTTTTTTTTGGAGCTATTTTTAGATCGTCACTTTGAAGATTAAAATTTTTAAAATTAAATAATTTATAAATTTCATAACAAATTATCGTTAAAGAATGAGAAAGATTTAAAGATTTAAAATTTTTTGAAGTAGGAATTTTTAAAATATAATTACTGTAAGATAAATCTTCATTTGATAAACCCGAAGACTCTGGGCCAAACAAAAAACCAAATTTTGATTTTTTCTTTGACTTAATAATTTTTAAAAACTGATTAATCGAAATATGTTTTTTATTGATATCTCTTTCTCTAGCACTCAAAGAAAAAATAATATTAAAATCATTTATTGCATCTGATACATTGTTATAAATTTTAGCTTTCTTAATAATGTCAATAGCTCCTACGGACATTGCTTTTGCTTTATTATTTGGCCATGATTGTTTTGGAGATACAATTTTCAAATTTGAAAAACCAAAGTTTTTTAAAGATCTAGCACATGCTCCAATATTCTCACCAAGTTGAGGTTTAACTAATATAAATCCAAACTTATTTTTCATTTAAATTAGCAGGGGCTTTTTCTTTATAGAGTTTATAATCTAAGCTATCTATTAATGCTTTAAATGATGCTTCAATAATATTGGGAGATACACCAACAGTGAACCAGCTAACGCCAGTTTTATCTGAACTTTCTATTAAAACTCTAGTGGTCGCTTCTGTACCAGTATTTAAAATCCTTACTTTGTAATCTAATAATTTTAAGTCAGCAAAAAAATTATAATATTTTTCAACTTTTTTAAAATTAGATCTTATTGCATTATCAAGAGCGTTAACAGGTCCATTCCCTTCCCCATTACACTCAATGTTTTTTCCATCAATTAAAAATACAACATTCGCTTTTGTTTTTATTGTATCTGATTTAGCAACACTTACATTATAACTTTTAACTTTTAAATACTCTGGGACTTTTCCTAAAAGTCTATTAGCTAATAATTCAAAGGAAGCGTCTGCTCCATCATAAGAATATCCACTGAACTCCCTGTCTTTAACTTCATCTAAAATTTTTTGAACTTTTGGATCTTTAGAGTCAATTTTAACACCATATTTTTCCAAACGAGAAAGAATATTTGATCTCCCAGCCTGATTAGAAACAATAATATTTCTGTGGTTGCCAACTAACTTAGGGTCTACATGTTCATAAGTTTTTGGATCTTTTTGAACCGCAGATACATGCAATCCACCTTTGTGAGAAAAT
>NHHT02000004.1 GCA_002170875.2 Pelagibacteraceae bacterium TMED170
AGGATTTGAATTAGCTCTTGACTGGAAACCAGAAAAGAAAAAATATACTGTTGGTTTTGACTATACTTATACATACTCTTATGACGCAAACACTTGTTACGGTGGTTGCAGTATACAAGATGATATAGGAGATGACAAAGTCAGAGTGCCATTGAATACTTTTTCTTCAATTATAACTCATAATACATTCCCAAATTTAACAAATTCTTTAAAGATAAAGTTTGTTGATGAAATGAGAGATTTTGGAGATGGTAATAATTCATTTGCAGATGTAGTATTAGAGGATTATATAACTTTTGATTTTTCATCGAAATTTAGTTTGTTTGATGGTTATGGTGTGTTTTTTCATGCAAAAAATGTACTCGATGATAATTATGAACAAGCACACGGATATTCATCTATGGGACGCTCTTTTAATATAGGTTTAAAACGTATATATTAAAAGTTATATGAAGCATATTTATATATGTGTTGGAATTTTCTTTAGTCTAGCTTTAAGCAGATTTATTCCTCATCCTCCTAATTTTACTAGCTTACTAGCTTTAAGTTTTTATGTTCCTGCTATTTTAGGAATAAGATATTTACCTTTCTTATTAATAAGTTTTGCCATAACAGATTTTATTATAGGTTATCATACTGGAACACATTGGACTTGGGGAAGCGTGCTAGTAATTGGATTTATCTCTCAATATTTTGTAAAAAACATCTCTTACAGGTTAAGCGGAGCCTTATTAGGAGCTTTAATATTTTTTTTAATCACTAATTTTGGAGTTTGGGTTTCAGGAATGTATGGCTATACTTTTTCAGGTTTAGTGAGTTGCTATGTTTTAGCTATTCCTTTTTTCAGCTATAGTTTGATATCAACTTTTATTTTTTCTAGTTTAATAGAAGCGGTGCTCTATTTCATTAAACAAAAAAAAATAAACTATTCGTCTAATTAATTATTTTTCCTTTTTTAAAAGTAATGATTTTTTCACAATCAACTAAAGTAGAATTTTTGTGTGAAATTGAAATTATAGTTTTATTTTTTTTAAGTTTTTTTAAATTTTGTAAAATAGATTTTTCTGTATCTTCGTCTAAAGAGCTAGTGAATTCGTCAAATATAAGAACTTCTGGATCATGATACAAAGCTCTTGCTATTCCAATTCTTTGTTTTTCTCCACCTGAAATTTTTACCCCTCTTTCACCTAAGATTTCATTTATATTATNTTTAAGATTATTTACAAAATCTGAAAGTTCACAGATTTCGATAATTTTNAATATTTTTTTATTATCAATTTTTTCTTCAGGCACTCCAAAAGCAATATTACTTCTTAGCGTATCGTCAGTAAGATAAATATTTTGCGGAACATAACCAATTTTATTTTTCCAAATATTCATTTCGTTAGTAATATNTTTTTTATCTAAAAAAATTTTACCAGAGTATGGTTTTAATAAACCAGACAGAATATCAACGAAAGTTGTTTTGCCCGAACCAGAATTTCCTATAATACCCAGATAAGAACCACTATTAATTTTAAAATTTATNTCTAAAAGTGCAAAATCTTTAGCACCTTCATATTTAAATGATAAATCTTTAATTTCAAATTCAGAAAAACCTTTACTTAATGAAATTTGTTTTCTATCAATTTTTTCATTAATAGNTTTTGATTGATTGAATTCATTATAAACAGTATCAACACTATACTTATATAAACTTAGACGTTCTAAAGCATTTATTATTCTAGTTATAGCAGGTAAAATTCTGATAGCCGAAACTCCAAAAATTCCCAAGATTAATAAAATCTCCTCATTTGTTGAATTTTTTGAAACTAAATAAACTAACAAAATTGTTATAATTACAACACCAAAAAATTCTAAAATAAACTTAGGAATATTTATAAGAGTATTCGAAAGGTATAAAAATTTATTTACTTTTNTATTAAAGTTTTCAAACTTTTTTAAAAACTCATCTTCATTTCCTAATAATTTTAAAATTTTTATTGATCCAAGACCCTGCATTAAATGTTGAAGTCTTATTTTTTCGCTGAATTGTATAGTTTTTCCCCATTCTATTAATCTAGATCGATTAATCTTAANATAAAAAAAAGCTAAAATTAATGAAATTGTAATTGTAATTAAAACTGCGACAGGTTGAATAATAAATAATAAACAAAGTATTCCAAAAGAAACAATAAGNTCNGAAAAAAGAACTAATGAAAAACCAATCGCTTCTTTACAAGTATTTANAACTACAGAACAATTATGAATTAATCTTGAGGAATTATTTTTAATATGAAAATTGTAAGGTGAAAGCAAATATAATTTAAATAAATCGTAAGATAACCTTCTATTAAAATCTGCTAGATATTTAGCTTTTAACCAAGTAGAAAATATTAAAAATAAATTTTTTATAAAAAAAACAAAACAAAGCAGAAGAGTTAAACTAATAATTAAGCTTGTTCGATCATTGATATTATTAAAATAATCAAAGTTTTTAAGGACTGGGAAAGTTTTAAATAATTCGTTGTCAATTAAAGCTGACATAAATGGTAAAAATATTCCAATACCTAATACTTCCATGAGCATAGACACAATTAAAACTAATAGTAAAATTAATGACTTATTTTTTTCTTCAGGAATTAAAACTTCCCATATTTTTTTGAAATATTCCATAATTTAAAAATTTAGAAGTTAAAATAGATATTACCTGTTATTAAGATCTTTTTTTAGATCGTCATACTCTTTCATTTTAATTTTCATAAAGTTAATGGTAATACGTGTTTTTTCAGAAATACCTTTTGGTGTGAGGACATAAAGGTATCTAGACTTATCCTTTGAGTCNTTGAAATTTTTAACTTTTATTAAACCTTTATTTTTTAGGGCTTTAATACAATAATTTATTTTACCAAGACTTAAATCTAATTCTTTAGCAATTCTTCTTTGCGAAGCATTAGGGTCCTTATGTAATTTTCTTAATACAGTAAAAAAATCATTATTAAATTTCATATCAATTATATATGTTCAAATATTGAACATATTACAATTCATTACAAAAAGTGTAAAGAGTAATTTTTTATTAAATAGGTTGAAAAATAAACAATTTNCAGGTATTTATGTTCAAATATTGAACAAATGAGAACAAAAAAAATTAATATCATAGTTGGAGGTGGTTTGGCAGGGATGGTTAGCGCATTGTTNTTAAAGAAAAAAAATAATGAAGTAATAATAATCGAACAAAATAAAAAATTAGGTGGATTATTTCGTTCCAGAAGACTTTATAAAAATTTATTTTTTGATTATGGATCACACTTTATNAAACAAACAGGAGTACCTAGATTAGATAANTTGTTGTTNGGAGAATTAACAAATAAAAATTGTCACATTTTAGGGAATTTAAAAGGGGGTAGTTATTTTAAAAATAAATTAGATAAAAATTCTCCTCATTGTAATACAAAATTACTAAGCAATAAGATTTATAATAAAGGTATTAATGAAATATTTAAGTTGAAAAGAAACACAACGAAACCAATTAATTTAAAACAACAAATTCAAAATAATTTTGGACAAACATTTTTNAAANAAATTTTTGATCCAATAATAAATAAAAAAAGTTTTAACTGTAATTTAGATAAAATAGAACCGCATAATCATTTATTTTTTGGTTTTTCTAGAATTAAAGCATTTGATGAAATGAAATCAAGAGAAATAAAAAAAAATAAAAAATTTAATAGTATATTTTCTTTTCATCACTATTCAGAAGGTAATTCTAAACTAAAAAACTATTATCCTAAAAAAGGTGGGGCTGGACTATTGGTAAATTTGTTNGAAAAAAAATTGAAGTCCAAGGGGATTAAAATATTACTTAATCAAAAAATTGAAAAAGTTGAATGTAAATCTAAATTAATTAATTCTGTTACAACAAGTAATTCAAAAACAATTAGGTGTANTAAGATTGTTTGGACATTNAATCACAACATATTNNGCAATTATACAAATTTAAAATTTAAAAAAAATAAGATTAAAGATTTTTCATATATATCTTTACACCATCTAGTTTTTAACAAATCATTTTTAACTAATAACGAGTATATTAATTCTTATGATCCCAATCAAAAAATTTCTCGTATCACTTTATATCCTAACATATGCAAAGATGATAAATGGATAAAAATATGGAAANAAAATGTAAAATTTTTTCATTTAACAGCCGAAGTTATTTCACCGAAATTAGAAAATTTAAACTTGATGCAAAAAAAAAGTAATTTCTGAAATTTATCAGATGGGGGTTATTTCAAAAAATACAAAATTAAAATTTAAATTTTCTGAAAGTTTTGGTGGTAGAANTCCTATACCTACAGTTAAAAATTTACTAAATAGCAAAAAAAATTTTTTAAAACTTANAAATTCATTTAAAAATGTTATATTTGCTAGTCAAATTTCAGCACCCAAAAGCACTGGACAACTTTTAACTAATATNTACAATGAAATNAAAAATGAAAAATATTAATAAATCACTNAAAGTTATAGTTGCAGANGTTTGTTANGATGANAATGGTCTNAGCACTCCTGTNGTACCNTTAGGGGCTGGATTNGTAGCAGCTCATGCTAAAGNANTTAATCCAGAAATTTNAGTAAGTGTTTACAAAGGTATAACNCCTTTNATTGAGGAAATTAAAAAAANCCCACCAGATGTATTAGGATTAACAAACTACGTATGGAACAACAATTTAGCAATTCGTATTGCAAAAGTTGCTAAGAAAATTAATCCTAAAATTTTAATTGTTTTTGGTGGACCTGAAATTGATAAAAGCCCAGCTAATAAATCAATCATGAATGATAAATATAAAATTGCAGATTTTTTTATTCAATATGAAGGAGAATTGGCTTTTGCGAATTTATTAAAAAAGTATTTAGAATTTAAACTAAACAAAGAGTCACTTAAAAAAGAAATTTATAATTTGGGGAACTGTTTTATTATTGAAAATAAAAAAATAATTTCTGGTCCTAATCTTCATCGAATGGAAGATCTTGACCAAACTCCTTCACCTTATACCACTGGTTTGTTGGATAAGTTTTTGGAAGATCCATCTTATATGCCNATGATTCAAACNAATAGAGGCTGTCCTTTTTCTTGTACCTTTTGTCAAGAAGGTGAAGAGTATTTTAATAAAGTAAGACGAAAATCGCTTGCTTTTGTTAAAGCTGAATTAGATTATATTTCAAAAAAAGTTCGTCCCGAAGCAGGCTTATGGATAACTGACTCTAATTGGGCCATGTATAAGTGGGATGANGATATAGCAGACCATATAGCCTCAATACAAAAAAAAATCGGCTGGCCTAGAGAGATGATAACAAGTACTGGAAAAGCTCAATTAGAAAGAATTATTAAAATNTCAAAAAAATTAAATAACGCAATGTTTATTTCAAATTCAATTCAATCCATGAATCCTGATGTACTTAAAGAAATTAAAAGAAAAAATTTACCTCCTGCNGAACTAGAAAAAAATAAAGAAAGTTTAAAATCAATTCGTCAAGAACCCGAGGTAATTGTACCACTACCTAACGAAACAAAAAAAACTTTTTTTGATGGAATAAACGCTTTACTTGATAACGGTAAAAATCAAAGGTTTGCGGTATTNCAATGTTTAATTTTAACAAATACAGAAATGGCGAACAAAGACACCATCGATAAATTTGGCTTAAANATAAAATATAAACAACATTGGAATTTATTTGGCTGGGTTGAAAATGAATTTGTATGTGAAACTGAGAGAGTTACGGTATCCACTAATACAATGTCAGAAGAGGAATATTTATCCTGCCGATCTTATTCAATGGTATTAGATTCAATTCTTAGATTTGAGCCAATACATGAAGTTTTTAAACTGCTTGAAAATTATGAAGTAAAAAATAGTGTTTTTACATCTGCTTTATTTGATAAAATGGAAAATAAAAACAATAAAATTCAAAATTGTATACAAATGTTTAAGGATAATCTTAGCGCTGAAACTCATGATAGTGAAGAAGAGGTCATAAAGTATATGAAAGAGAATGAGAATAAGTACAAACAAGGTGTATTAGGAGGTGGTAATTTAAAATACTCCAACATGCTTTGGGTTGAATATTTTGAAGAAACTTTAGCTGTTATTTTTGAAACTTTAAAAGAAATTTTGATAAACAAGGAAGATTCTGTAAAGGAAGTTAATAATTTAGAAAAATATCTTANATTTGTTTATTTTGATAGATTAAATAAAGAAGTTCCTGATATAGTTTCGAATTACTTTGATTATGATTTGTTAAAATGGTCNAAAAGTAATACCAATACACGCTTGAAAGACTATAAGAATAAAATTCAATATAAGTTTAAAAAAACGAGCTTATCTAATATTGACACAAAACAAATTTGGGCTAATTTTGGATTTGTTCCAAAAGANGAAAGTGAAAAAAATAAAGACAATGATTCAAAAGAGGCTGTAGGTTGGGATAATAGATTTTTTATTTCTAAACTTAGAAGAGAAGTTACATTTTAAAATTAAAACTTTTAGTTTAAAAAAATATCTAGTAAAAAAAATTAAATGATATACAAACAATAATAAGGGCAAGTGGCGGAATTGGTATACGCGCTGGTCTTAGAAACCAGTGCCGCAAGGCTTAAGAGTTCGAGTCTCTTCTTGCCCACCATAAATTATGAAAATTGAAGTTACATCAAAAAAAGGATTAAGAACAAGTTTATCTATTGTTATAGACAAGAAAACTATTCAAAATAAACTTAACGAAAGATTAATAGAATTACAATCNGAGGTAAATCTTAAAGGATTTAGGCCAGGCAAGGTTCCATCAAACGTAATTAAAAATCAATTCGGAAAAGCAGTTTATGGTGAAGTAATTGATAAAATTTTAAAAGAGTCCTCAACAAAAGCCCTTGAGGAAAAAAAAATTAAAGCTGCTGGACAACCAAAAATAGATCTAAAGACATTTGGAGAAGGTAAGGATTTAAGCTTTGTTTTAGAAGTGGATTCTTTACCTGAGATAAAACTTAAATCTTTTGAAAATTATAAAGCTACTGATTATCAAATTAAAGTTGAGAACAAAATTGTTGATGACAAATTAATAGAAATTTCAAAACAGCATAAGCAATTTATTGATAAAAAGAAAGACGAAAAAGCTGAATTAGGTAATCAAGTCGTTTTTGATTATTCTGCTAAGGTTGACGGTAACACATTTGAAGGAAGTGAAGGCAAGGGTGTCCAACTAGAACTTGGAAAAGATTTATTTCTTAAAGGCTTTGATGCACAATTAATTGGGGTAAAAAAAGATGAAGTAAAAATAATTGTAGCAACGCTACCAGCAAATCATCCAAAAAAAGAATTAGCTAACAAAAAAACAGAGTTTCAATGCAAAATATTAAATGTTAAAAAACCAGAAACTACGAAAATTGATGACAGTTTTGCAAAACATATGGGTGCTAAAGATCTTTTAGATTTAAAAAAGATTATAAATAATCANATCTCTTCACAATATAAACAAGCTCTGGATTCAATTACAAAAAAAGAAATTTTAGATCAANTAGAAAAATCTTATGAGCTAGATTTACCAAAAAACCTTGTTGATAACGAATTAAGTGCGATGACTAAGACCCTTAAAAAAGATGATATTGAAAAACATAAATCCAAAAATGAAAAATTGGCAGCTACTAGAATTAAACTTGGGCTAATATTAAATGAATTTGGGCAAACAAATAATATAAATGTTAGTGAAAATGAGATTAATATGGAANTACAAAAACAAGTTAAAGGTATGCCTGGTCAAGAAAAAATGGTTATTGATTATTATCAAAAAAATCCCGCAGCAGCCCAAAGTTTAAGAAGTGCACTTTATGAAGATAAAATCATTTCACTATTAAAATCTAAAATTAAATTAACAAAGAAAGAGCTTTCAACAAAAGATGCTGAAGTTGTAATATCTAATTTTAATAAACCTAAAGATATAGAAAGCAAGAACAAACAAGCAAAATCCTCCTCTAAAAATAAAGCAAAATCAAAAAAAATTAGTAAAAAGTAACCAATAGTTGTATAAACCATTATCATGAGTCGAATATTTGAAGATCAAATGAATAATTTAATCCCAATGGTTGTTGAACAAACAAGCAAGGGCGAGCGTTCTTATGATATTTATTCAAGACTTTTAAAAGAAAGAATTGTTTTTTTAGTTGGGCCAGTCAATGACAGTGTAGCTTCTCTCGTTACTGCTCAACTTCTTTTTTTGGAGTCTGAGAGTCCAAAAAAAGAGATTAACTTTTATATTAATAGTCCCGGTGGATTAGTTACTGCAGGTTTAGGTATTTACGATACTATGCAGTACATAACTTCTCCAGTATCAACTTTATGTATTGGCCAAGCTTCATCCATGGGATCTTTTTTATTAGCTGCTGGTGAAAAGGGAAAAAGATTTTCTTTGCCTAATTCAAGAATAATGGTCCACCAACCTTCAGCTGGTTTTCAAGGTCAGGCTACTGATATCCAGATACATGCAAAAGAAATATTATCGTTAAAAGAAAGATTAAATAAACTTTATTCCAAACATACAGGTAAATCGATCGAAGAAATCGGCAATGCTTTAGAGCGAGATAATTTTATGACAGCAGATGATGCAAAAAAATTCGGCATAATAGACTCTGTGGTAGAAAAAAGAAAATGATACACAATATCTAGAACTGTACACAACTTACACTTGCTTAGTAAAATTCTAACATTTAATATTAATTTATTGATTCGATATGAGTGAAAAAAATAACAAAAATATACTTTACTGTTCTTTCTGCGGAAAAAGTCAGCATGAAGTAAGAAAGTTGATTGCTGGTCCAACTGTTTTCATATGTGATGAATGTGTCGAACTTTGTATGGATATTATCAAAGAAGAAAATAAAAGTTCTTTAATAAAAAATCAGGATGGAGTTCCTACTCCCAAAGAAATTTGTACTGTATTAGATGAATATGTAATTGGTCAGAAATATGCAAAAGAAGTTTTATCTGTTGCTGTACATAATCATTACAAAAGATTAAATCATGAAACAAAAAATAACAAAGAAGTTGAATTATCTAAATCAAATATTTTACTTGTTGGTCCTACCGGCTGTGGAAAAACACTTTTAGCACAAACTTTAGCAAGAATTTTAGATGTTCCATTTACTATGGCTGACGCAACTACATTAACTGAAGCCGGATACGTTGGTGAGGATGTTGAAAATATTATTTTAAAGTTATTACAAGCCGCAGACTATAATGTTGAAAAAGCTCAGAGAGGCATAGTCTACATTGATGAAGTTGATAAAATAAGTAGAAAGTCCGAAAACCCCTCGATAACTAGAGATGTTTCAGGTGAAGGTGTGCAACAAGCCTTATTAAAAATTATGGAAGGAACTGTTGCAAGTGTTCCACCTCAAGGTGGTAGAAAACATCCACAACAAGAATTTTTACAAGTTGATACAACTAATATCTTATTTATCTGTGGAGGTGCTTTTGCTGGACTTGATAAAATAATTGATAGAAGAGGAAAAGGTACTTCAATTGGCTTTGGTGCTGAAGTAAAAAATTATAAAGAAAATACACTAATAGATATAATGAAAAATTTGGAACCAGAGGATTTAATAAAATATGGTTTAATACCAGAATTTATTGGTAGAATGCCAATCATTTCTACTTTAAATGATTTAGATGAAAAATCTTTAATAAAGATTTTGACAGAGCCAAAAAATTCATTAATTAAACAATATAAGAGATTATTTGAATTTGAAAATGTTGAACTTGAATTTAAAAATGAGGCGCTTGTAGAGATAGCAAAAAAAGCTATAAGAAAAAAAACAGGAGCAAGAGGCTTAAGGTCTATCTTAGAGACTATTCTTTTGAAAACTATGTTTGAATTACCTGAATTGGAAGATGTTTTAAGAGTAACCGTAGATAAATCTGCAGTTAAAAATGAATCTGATCCTATAGTCACATATGGCAAGAAACAATCAACATCTGTGGCGTAGTAGACAAATAAGTTTCTTGATATTTAAACCAAAATTACCATATAAGTATATATGGAAAAAATTAATTCTAAACCGCTATTACCGCTAAGAGATATAGTTGTATTTCCTTCTATGGTTACACCTTTGTTTGTAGGAAGGGAAAAATCAATCAAGGCGCTTCAGGAAGTTATGAAAAATGATAAGTCTATTATTCTTGTAACTCAAAAAAATTCAGAAATAGACGATCCTCAAATTAAGGACATATATGGATATGGCTGTCTAAGCAAAGTCCTTCAATTACTTAAGTTGCCAGATGGTACAGTAAAAGTGTTAATCGAAAGCCAAAAAAGAGTAAAAATTTTAGAAATAAATACTGAAGAAGAAAATTATTTAAGCTGTAATGTAGAAATTTCAGAGGACAGTAATAAATCAAAAGACTCGGAAGTTTATGCTCAAAATCTTTTAAAAAAATTTGAGAAACTCATAATTTTAAACAAAAAAGATTTATCTGACTCAATTAATACAATTAAAAAAATTAAAGATCCTTCCCAAATAGCTGATAATATTGCTGCAAACTTAAATTTAGAAATATTTGTAAAACAATCATTGCTTGAAACTACTGATTTAAAGAAAAGACTCGAAAAAATTTATGATTTAGTTAACAAAGAAACAAGTGTTATTTCTGTTGAGAAAAAGATAAGGGGAAGAGTTAAAAATCAAATGGAAAAAACACAAAGAGAATATTATTTAAATGAACAATTGAAAGCTATACAAAAAGAATTAGGGGAAATAGACGAAGGTAAAGACGAGATAATGGGTTTATCTAAAGCTATTGAAAAAGCTAAAATGCCTAAGTTAGTTCAAGAAAAATGTTTATCAGAATTAAAAAAATTAAAATCTATGAGTCCTATGTCTGCAGAAGCGACAGTAGTAAGAAATTATTTAGACTGGATGACGGAAATACCTTGGTCTAGTAAAAGTAAAATAAACACTAATTTATCTGATGCTCAAAAAATTTTAGATGAAGACCATTATGGTTTAGAAAAAGTTAAAGAACGAATAATCGAGTTTTTAGCAGTTCAAAAGAGAATACAAAAAATGAAAGGTCCAATTCTATGTCTTGTTGGACCTCCAGGCGTAGGAAAAACATCTTTAGGTAAATCTATTGCTAAAGCCACGGGTAGAAAATTTATAAGAATGTCCCTTGGAGGAACTAGAGATGAAGCAGAAATACGTGGACATAGAAGAACTTATATAGGTTCTTTACCTGGTAAAATAATACAAATGATGAAAAAAGCTGGAACCAAAAATCCTCTTTTTTTATTAGATGAAATTGATAAAGTTGGAAACGATTACAGAGGCGATCCTTCATCAGCACTGCTAGAAGCTCTCGATCCAGAACAAAATAAAGAATTTGGTGACCATTATTTAGAGGTCGATTACGATTTATCGGATGTAATGTTCGTAACTACAGCTAACACATTAAATATACTCCCACCTTTATTAGATAGAATGGAGGTTATAAGAATTCCTGGGTATACAGAGGATGAAAAAGTAAACATTTCTCAAAAATATTTAATTCCTAAACAAAGTGAAAATAATGGACTAAAAAAAACAGAGTGGAAAATTAGTGAAAATATTAATAGAAAAATTATTAGACATTATACAAGAGAGTCAGGTGTTAGAAACTTGGAGAGAGAGATATCTAAAATAGCTAGAAAAACTGTTAAAAAATTAGACGCTAAGGAAAAGACAAACAACCCCCTTAAAGAGGCCGACTTAAAAAAATATTTAGGTGTAGAAAAGTTTAACTATGGAGAAATAGAAGATCAAAATAGAGTGGGCGTTGTAACTGGGTTGGCGTGGACAGAGGTAGGAGGAGAAATTTTAAAAATTGAATCAGTTATTATGCCAGGCAAAGGAAAGATGCAAATTACAGGGAAACTCGGTGAGGTAATGCAAGAGTCAGTTAAAGCCGCTAAATCTTACATAAGATCAAAAAGTTTAGATTACGGAATTATTCCACCTTTATTTGAAAAAAAAGATTTTCACATACACGTTCCTGAAGGAGCCACTCCAAAAGACGGGCCTTCAGCCGGAATTGGAATGGTTACATCAATAATTTCAGCTATTACTGAAATACCCGTTGATAAAAATGTTGCCATGACAGGTGAGATTACGCTTAGAGGAATTGTTTTACCAATTGGTGGTTTAAAAGAAAAACTTTTGGCAGCACATAGAGCTGGAATCAAAAAAGTTTTAATACCTTTTGAAAATAAAAAAGATTTAGCTGAAATACCGAATATAATTAAAAATAGCATTAATATTATACCTGTTAAAAATGTTGATGAAGTTTTAAAAATAGCTTTGAAAAAACCTTTAAAAAGAATTGAATGGGTTGAGGTAGAAAAAATTAGCAAAAGTAGAGATCAAAAAAGCGCAACTAGCAGCAGACATTAGTCAAGCCAACCTTTGTATTTTGATAAATTTGAACTTAAATAATTAGGAAGTAATTCATTTGATATTTTTTTAAGTTTAGACTTTCCGGACCATTTATACCCTTTTTGATCAATATTATGATCATACATAACTCTCTTTTCATTAATAAGTTTTTTAATATCGTTTATTTTTAAACCACTTTCCTCAAATTCATAATGATGTGCAAAATTTAGTAATTTTTTTTCTAATTCTTCTGGAGATCTAATGCACGTAAAATGCCAACCTCCATTATTAATATAGAAAATATCACTATATTTTTTTTTTGAAAACCACACGTCTACTCTTAACTTTGAATATTTTTTTGATTTTATATTTCTTAACCATTGCGGAGAGATAAAACTTTTTTTTTTACAAGCTTTAGAACCAAACCAACTAAAATTTTCATAAAGTAAATTTAACTTATAATAAAACATTTTTTGTTTGAAAAAAATTAATTTGTTATCAATACTTCTTAAGTCTACTTCATTTAAATTTGGTATTTCATCTAAATCACTGATTAAAATTAGATCATCATCTAATGTTTCTTTAAGACCTTCACTTAAACTTTCTCTTTGATAATAATCTCTTGCCATACCATTTAATATTAATTTTTCACCTCTTTTTTCAACTGTATCACTATCTTTTAAATTCATGATGGTTGGTGGATGTTTGTCTACAACTACATAATTTATTTTATCTTTAAATTTTTTAAAATTATTAATGTCAAAATTGAGTTTTTTTTTACTACCATTATGAGTATATGTGGCTTCAGTGATAACAAACTTTTTTACGTAGTCATTTAAAACGTTAAGTCTTAAATCTAACAACATGTCCTCGTCAAAATACATGAAACAATCGTAGATATTCATTAAGATTGAGTTATAATAAAAATTAATATATGTAAATCTCAAAATTTAGATCTAAATGAAAAAAAATATAATTATTACTGGAGGTCTGGGATATATAGGAACAGAACTCTGTAAAATTTACTCTGGAATTAGCTGGAATAATAAGATTACTGTTATAGATAATAGATTTATTTCAGAGCGTGTTAACCAGCTTAGAAATTGGAATATAAATTTCGTACAAGGAGATATTCTTGATAAAGAATTAATTAATAAGCATTGTAGAGAGGCTGACATCATTCATCACCTGGCTGGAATTACTGATGTTCCTAGAGTGAAAAGTGAAAGCAACGAAACCAATGATAAAAAAATTAAATTAGTTGCTGAGGAAGGTACTCAAAATATACTTAATGCAATGAGCAATAAGTGTAAAATAATTCTTCCATCAACCCATGTAGTTTATGAAGGAATTACAGAGGTGAAGAATGATATTCTTGAAAATGAACAAACTAAACCTATCCTTTCTTATGCAGCATCAAAAGCTATTAATGAAGAACAATTAAAAAAATCTGGAAAAAACTATATTATTTTAAGACTAGGTTCTGTTTATGGTTATTCAAGTGATACAGCACGAATTGATATAATGCCTAATTTGTTTTCAAAAATTACCTCTCAAAATGGTGTTTTAAAACTTTTTGCTGGAGGAAGACAAATAAAAAGTTTAGTTCCCTTAATCGATGTAGCCAGATGTTTTAAATTTATGGAAGAGAGAGATGATATCTCTTCTGATATTTTTAATTTGACCAAAGACACAGTCACGGTAAAAGATGTAGCTGAAATATGTAAAAAACATAATTCAAAAGTAGAGCTAAGAGAAACAAATGATGAAATACCCAATTTAGGATTTTCGTTATCTAATTCAAAAATATTAAAGACAGGCTTTAAATTTCTTTATGCTTTAGATGAAAGCATAAAAGAAATGATCTATAAATGGTCAAAACAAGATTTAATAAAAGATTTAGAACATGTTAGGAATGGTGAAAATGAATTTATCGACTCTAGAGGAAAAATAAGCAATCATGAGCTTACAGAGCCAATAAACTTAATAGGTTTGATAAACTCTAAAAAAGGAACAATAAGAGCAAACCACTATCATCCGTTGCAAGAACAGAAATGTTTGTTCACTAAAGGTCAGATAATAGAAGTATTTCAAGATATACTTAACCCTAACTCACCTAAGATAACGCAAGTAGTAAATGAAGGTCAATTATCAATTATAAAACCAAATGTAGCCCACACAATGGTTTTTACAAAAGATACTGTCTTTTTAAATTTAGTTAGAGGAGAAAGAGAGCATAAAAATTATGGTATCACGCATACAATAAAACATAATTTTGTTGATGAGAAAGAAAAAGATTTACTGCTCAAATCGTATAAGTTTGATTGTAGAGCGTGTGGAAATACTAACCTTAAAAGAGTCGTATCGCTTGGATACCAACCACTTGCAAATAATTTATTAAACAAAAAAGATCAGAAATGTGAACTTTATCCTTTAGAGGTTAATTACTGTAATGAATGTCATAACTGTCAACTTTCTGTTACAGTTGATCCAAGAAAGATGTTTTCAAATTATCTTTATACATCATCAACATCACCATCATTTAGAAATCATTTTGTTAATGCAGCAAATCAATATATTAAAGATTTTAATTTAAATTCAAAAAAATCCTACATTTTAGATATAGGAAGCAATGATGGAGTAGCCTTAAAGCCTTTTAAAGATTTAAATTTTAAAAAAATTTTGGGTGTTGAACCTGCAAAAAATTTAGCAAAACTAGCAAATAAAAATAAAATAAAAACATTAAATTGTTTTTTAGAAAAAAAAGTATTAAAAAAAATTAAAAAAAATGCTGATATTATTTTAGCTTCGAATGTTTTTGCTCACTCAGATAAATTAAAAGAAATGGCTGAGTGTATGTTGAAATTACTTAATAAAAATGGAGTTATAATAATAGAAGTTCAATATTTATTAAATACTTTAAAAGATTTAACTTTTGATAACATTTATCATGAACATTATAATTATTGGTCGCTCACATCATTAGTCAATTTTTTTAGTCAATTTAATTCTAAAATATTTAGAGCAGAAAAAGTTAATACTCACGGTGGGTCTTTACGAATATATATATCGAAAAATAAAAAGAAGAAAATCGAGTCTAATGTTAAAAAATTATTAGTAGAAGAAGAAAATTTTGGAATTAAAAAATATAAAACTTATCAAGAATTTGGAGAAAAAGTTTATAAGATTAGAGATAATGTAATTAAAAATATTAAATATTTAAAAAATAAAGGTAATAAAATTGTTGGATATGGCTCACCTGCTAAAGCTACAACCGCTTTAAATTTTTTTGGTATTTCAAGCGAAATTGATTTTATTGTTGAGGATAATAAATTAAAACATGGCAAGTTTGTTCCGGGTGTTAAAATTCCGATTAAATCTAAAGCTAGCGTTACATCTAAAGATCAAACTATTTTAGTATTAGCGTGGAATTTTTTTGATGAAATAAAAAAAAGTAATAAAGATTTATCTAATAAATTTATTAGTATAAAAGAATTAGAAAATAAAATTGATTAATTAAAAGATTATTTTTATTAATAGTTTGATATAATATCTATTATAATTATTTTAAAATAATTTAAAGTATCATAGAAGTAATTTATTGAAGGTTCTAATTCCGGATAATAAGTAATTATATTATCTTTCGATAAATTTAGTACGCCGATAATAGTTATAATAAAAATTATAAATATTAATAAAAAATTATAAAAACTTAATCCAGCCTCACCACTTTTTTTCTTACTATTATTAATTTTTGATTTTCTATCCAAATTAGAGGAAGGGTCAATTATTTTTAAACCATGTTTTTTTTGTAAATATTCGACTGAATATGCCTCAGCTATTTTTTTTTTGGACTTTTTTATACTTTTAGGTTTTTTTGGTTGAGTGGTTTTTTTAGTTATTTTTTGTGCTATTGAAACTTGTTTGGGCTTATTATCAGTAGCTACAGGGTATTGTGTCCATTTATTTCCGCATGCGCTACATTGTACTAATCTACCTGTCGTAGTAATAGCACTATCTGGAACATTAAAACTTTTTTGACATGAATTGCATTGAATAATCATTTAAATTGATAATACAGTTAATTTTGGCAAACTTAAATTAATTTTTTTTACTTTTTACATTATAAAATAATTGTTGTATATGTTGCTTCTAATTAGTTGGGGCGGTTAGCTCAGTTGGTAGAGCATCTCGTTTACACCGAGAGGGTCATAGGTTCGAGTCCTTTACCGCCCACCATTTTTGGGGGTGTAGCTCAGTTTGGTTAGAGCGCCTGCCTGTCACGCAGGAGGTCGCCGGTTCGAGCCCGGTCACTCCCGCCACTACTTGATAATCGTTTTCATTTAAATCAAGGTTAATGCAACCATCTGTCATCTGTACAGTTACGAATTAAATGATATAAATTTGTAATTATTAATTAATATAAGAATCTTCAAGCCATTGGTATTGAAGTAGATATTGATAAAACATGATTTATAACTTTTTATCCGAATACTTATCAATAATTGTCTTTTTATTTATCGCTTTATTTTTAAGCGTTGGTTTTATTTTAATTAATTTTTTAGCCTCTCCTAACAACCCAGATCCAGAGAAATTATCAGCTTATGAATGTGGATTTGAGGCATTCGATGACTCAAGAATGGAGTTTGATGTAAGGTTTTATCTTGTAGCAATTCTATTTATTATATTTGATTTAGAAATTGCTTTTTTATTTCCTTGGGCTATTTCGCTTGGCAATATCGGATTATTAGGTTTTTGGTCTATGATGGTTTTTTTAGGGGTTTTAACAATTGGGTTTATTTATGAATGGAAAAAAGGAGCATTAGAATGGGAATAAATTTTGATTCATACAAAGAAAAAGAAAAAAAAATTCCAGATGAATTTAAACAAATAGCGAAAGATTTTAGTGAAAAAGGTTTTATAACAACTTCAACTGATAATTTAATTAATTGGGCAAGAACTGGCTCACTACACTGGATGACTTTTGGGTTAGCATGTTGTGCAGTTGAAATGATGCAAACTTCCATGCCGAGATATGATCTAGAAAGATTTGGTGCAGCACCACGAGCTTCACCAAGACAATCTGATGTAATGATAGTTGCAGGAACGTTAACTAATAAAATGGCTCCCGCTCTAAGAAAAGTTTATGATCAAATGCCAGAACCTAGGTATGTAATATCTATGGGGAGCTGTGCTAATGGTGGAGGTTACTATCATTACTCTTATTCCGTAGTTAGAGGTTGTGATAAAATTGTCCCGGTTGATATATATGTTCCAGGATGTCCACCTTCTGCAGAAGCCTTATTATATGGAATACTTCAGCTTCAGAAAAAAATAAGAAGAGAAGGAACACTTCAAAGATAATATTTATGCTTTCAAACAATATTCATAAACTTGAAAAAGTAATCAATTCAGAACTAACTAGTAAAATATTAAAGTCTTATATTGAATTTGATGAACTTTTAATTGAAATTAATACTTCAGATTTAATTGATGTCTTACAATTTTTAAAATCTAATGATGATTGTAAGTTCAAACAATTAATTGATATAGCTGGGGTAGATTATCCCGAAGAAGAAAAGAGATTTCAGCTTGTTTATTTATTACTTTCACATGAAAATAATTTGAGAATTAAAGTTTTAATAAATTTTGAAGTAAAAGAAAAAATTTCTTCAATCGTTAAAGTATTTCCGTCAGCTAATTGGATGGAAAGAGAAGTTTTTGATATGTATGGAGTAAAATTTGAAAATCATCC